>CAUHML010000022.1 GCA_959606905.1 uncultured Bacteroides sp.
GTAAGAAGTTCATTGTTTATATGAATGGTCAGGTGACTAAGGTGAAGGGTAGTGGCAAGAAACAGATTGAGCCCGGTTGTGAGATAATTGTTCCTAGTAAGGCGAAGAAGAAAACTAATATCGGAAACATTTTGAGTTATGCTACTACATTCAGTACTTTGGGAATGATGGTTGCCTCTATTGCTAATTTAATAAAAAAATGAATACTTGATTCTTATGATTGAAAATCAGTATGTTAGTAATGGAAACTCATCATTGGGAGAGAGTGAGAAACATCGAAATGGAATGGAAGTTGGTTTAATTGATATTTTCCGCAATATAATTGACATTCGTAAAACGATATATAAGGCTGTGGGAATAGGGATGCTTGTTGGTATTATTGTAGCATTGAGTATTCCAAAACAATATACGGTAAAAGTTACATTATCTCCTGAAATGGGTAGCTCTAAAGGTGGAAATGGCTTAGCAGGACTTGCGGCTTCTTTTTTGGGAAGTGGAGCTAGTTTGGGGGAGAATTTGGATGCTTTAAATGCCTCTCTTTCATCTGATATTGTAGCTTCTACTCCTTTTTTATTAGAGCTTTTGCGGATGAAAATTGGTATATCTTCTGCGGAATCGAATAATACTTTGGAAACCTATTTGGGTGAACAATCTTCTCCTTGGTGGAATTATGTGATTGCTATGCCAGGTATTATTATTAGTGGTGTGAAGGCTTTATTCACAAATGAAAATAATATTATTACTATCGGAGAAATAAAAAAAACAACTATTGAATTGACAAGAGAAGAAACAGATAAAATAAGTTCATTAAGAAAAGCAATAACTGCATCAGTGAATAATAAAACTGCTATTACTAGTATCTCTGTAACTTTACAAGATCCGGAGATTGCTGCGATTGTTGCTGATTCTGTAATTCATAAATTACAAGAATATATTATTAATTATCGTACTTCTAAAGCTAAAGAAGACTGTGCTTATTTGGAAAGATTATTCAAAGAACGTCGGTTAGAATATTATATTGCACAAAAGAAATATGCTAGCTATATGGATACTCATAATAATCTGATTCTTCAAAGTGTACGTACTGAACAGGAAAGATTACAAAATGATATGAGTCTGGCTTATCAAGTATATAGTCAAGTGGCTAATCAGTTGCAAGTAGCTAGAGCAAAAGTGCAGGAAGAAAAACCTGTATTTGCAGTTGTTGAACCGGCAGTAATTCCTTTGGAAGCTTCTAGTATTGGAATGAAGATATGTATATTGCTATTTGTTTTTCTATCCGTGTTTTGTGTAATTAGTTGGGAACTACTAGGAAAAGAAATATGGAATAGATTGAGAATAAAACGCACAAAGAAATAAATCGTTTCATAAACTTAATGTCTAGTTCTAAAAATAATCTTATAGCAAAGAATACAATGATGCTTTATATTAGATTAAGCATCGTTATGATTGTATATTTATATACTTCTAGGATTGTTTTAAAAGCTTTAGGTATAGAGGATTATGGAATTTATAATGTCGTTGCTGGAGTTATAACTTTATTTTCTTTCTTTAATGGAGCATTAAGTTCCGCGACCTCTCGTTTTATTACTTATGAATTAGGGAGGGAAAATAGAATAGGATTAGAAAAAAACTTTCGTACAGCTTTTACTATACATCTAATACTAGCTGGGATTATTCTCATATTAGCGGAGACAATAGGACTATGGTTTGTGAATAATAAGCTGATTATACCTGTTGAAAGATTGTTTGCTGCTAATATAATTTATCAATTTTCTGTTCTTAGTTGTGTTGTGACAATTATGCAAGTCCCATTAAATGCAGAAATAATAGCTCATGAGAAGATGACAATTTATGCATATATGGGTATTTTAGATGCATCAAGTAAATTACTTATAGCTTTTTTTATCAATACTTGTAATAGTGATAAACTTATAGCGTATGGTTTTCTGTTATTTGTAACTACTATTCTTTTATTTTTAGTTTATCATATTTATTGTAAGAGAAAATTTGGAGAATATAATCCTAGTCTTTTTTATGATAAGAGTACTTTTAAAGGTATGCTTAGCTATTCTGGGTGGAGTTTATGGGGAAGTATGGCTTATGTTTTGAAAGATCAAGGAGTAAATATGGCATTGAATATTTTTTTTGGTCCTGTTGTGAATGCTGCGCGTGGTATAACTTATCAAGTAAATACAGCTCTTAATAGTTTTACTCAAAACTTTACTATAGCGATGAATCCACAAATTGTGAAATCATACGCATGTAATGACTATAATCGAATGTTTCTACTCTTCTTTACAGGGGCAAAGTTTTCATTTTTTCTATTGTTATTATTTTCTATTCCAATTATCTTAGAAACAGAATATATATTAGCGATATGGTTAGGACAAATTCCTGAGTATACAATTTTATTTATTCGTTTGATTGTTATTAATTCTCTTATTGAGTCGTTCACATATGTAATTGGTGCAACTGTACAAGCTACAGGAAACATAAAATTATATCAGGTTATGGTAGGAGGGTTATTGTTGCTAAATCTTCCTATCTCTTATTTATTTTTGAAATTAGGCTGTCCGCCTTATTCTACATTTTTGGTTGCAATATTACTATCAATAATATCAATTTTTATTCGTATAATAATTCTCAATTTTTTAATTAAAGTTTCAATCAGTCATTTTTTTATTAATGTATTAGGTGTATCAATGCTTGTGGGGATACTCTCATGTATATTACCATATTGGATTCACAATATGATGAGTGAAGGATTAATACGCTTAGTTTGTGTTACTATCTGCAGTACATTCAGTATGCTTATTAGTTCTTGGTTTATAGGACTAAATCATAATGAAAAGTTGTATATTAAATCTGTTTTAATAGGAAAATTTAAAAAAATGATTTTATGAGAGTTAGTAAAAGAATTATATTTAGTTTGATATCTATTATTGTTGCATTAATAGTAATATTTTCTGTTTATATTTATGTTTCAGTTCCTATACCTTCAAATTCCCCAAATAAGATTGTACAAATAAGTTTTGATGATGTTTATCTTTGTATAAAAGACTTGAAAGATACTTTGCGTTATACCTCTGTTTTTCAACAACCTTTTTTAAAATCATTAAAAGAATTGCATGATGTCTATGGTGCAGTCTTTAGTCTTTATGTGTATGAAAAGGCGGATAATTTTGTAATAACAGAAGTTCCTGATAAATTTAGAAATGAATTTATAGAAAATTCAGAATGGTTGAAGTTCGGATATCATGCTATTGAACCACGCTTTGATAAAAAAGAACAGTCATTAGAATTTGAACGTTCTTTTTGAATGTAAAAAAATCTATTTTACATTGGGCTGGAAAATCTTCTTTAGCCCCATGCTTGAGATTACATTATTATTTTGCAGACGATAATATGATTGCTATTCTTAAAAAATATAGGGTTTATCATTTATTAGGTGCGGATGATGAAGGGAGGATAAGTTATAATTTGAATCGTTTGCAAAGTGATAGCTTATATGCTCTACGAGCATATATATATGATAGTATATACTATCATAAGACAGATATAAGAATAGAAAGAATGGAATGTTTTCCTTTGGATTTATTAAATTATCAAAATAAAGATACGATTACGCTTTTTTCTCATGAATGGGCAATGAATGGACATAGAAATATTCTTAATAGAATAAAATTGAGACAATCAATTAAATGGCTGGCTAAGAATAATTATAAATTTAGTTTTCTAGAATAATATGGATAAAATTAAGAGGTATATTGATTGTTATGTTCCCATAACAACCTGTACTTTGCGTTGTCATTACTGTTATATTGTACAACATGGGTTATTTGCTAATAAGGTACCTAAGTTGAAATATTCTGCTGAGACTGTTAGAAAAGCTCTATCTAAAGAAAGGTTAGGAGGAACATGTTTAATTAATTTCTGTGCTGCTGGTGAGACACTTATTTCAAAAGAATTATTAGAATATGTTCGCGCTATTCTAGAGGAAGGGCATTATGTAATGGTTGTAACTAATGCTACTATTTCTAAACGTTTCGATGAAATTATTTCTTTTCCACCAGAATTGTTGAAGAGGTTATTTTTTAAATTTTCATACCATTATTTAGAACTGAAAGAGAAGAACTTGTTAGAGCGTTTTTTCTCTAACATAAAAAAAATAAGAGACGTAGGGTGTTCTTTCACTTTGGAAGTAACTCCTTCGGACGAGTTGATTCCTTATATTGATGAGATGAATCAAAAATCACTTGAAGAAGTCGGTGCAATACCTCATGTTACGATTGCTAGAGATGAGAGAGATCCTGAAAAATTACCAATTCTAACTTGTCTAGACAAGGAGGAATATAATAAAATCTGGGGTAATTTTAAATCTGCTATTTTTGATTATAAGATGAAGATTTTTGAGGTGAAAAGAAAAGAGTTTTGCTATGCTGGTGATTGGTCTTTTTATCTAAATCTTGGAACTGGAATAATGACTCAATGTTACAAATCTTTGATTCATCAGAATATATTTGAAGATGTCGAAAAGCCTATAAACTTCTGTCCTATCGGTAATAATTGTTTGGAATATCATTGTTATAATGGTCATTCATATATAGTATTAGGAGATATTCCAGAATTGGATGCTCCAACTTATGCTGAGTTGAGAAATCGAATATGTAATGATGGTAGTGAATGGCTTAAACCTGAAATGAAAAGTTTCATGAGTACGAAATTGTATGAATCTAATAAAGAATATACAGAACAGGAGAAAGAGGTGATTAATAAAAGAATATATAAGTTAGCAGTTCAAAGAAAGATAAAAGAGAAAGTTGGAAATTCAGTAAAAGCAATTTTAAAGCATATAATAAAATGAATTTTTCAGGAAAGGTGGCTTTTTTGAGAGATTTGATAGTTAATACGTTGACTCCTTTGATATCGGATTCTTATGTATTATGGGATTTACCTTATTATACTAATATCGGAGATATTTTGATTTGGGAGGGAACTGAAAATTTTCTAAAACAACTGTCTTCTCAATGTATTTCAAAATGTTCATATCAGACTTTTAGTTATAAGCCATTACCCAAGGATACAACAATTTTATTGCAAGGTGGTGGGAATTTTGGAGATCTGTGGCGTGTACATCAAGAGTTTAGATTAAAAATAGTAGAACTATATCCTGATAATAAGATTATTATATTACCACAAAGTGTTCATTATCAGGATACAAAAATATTAGAGAGAGATGCAGAGTTAATGGGAAAACATTCTAATTTAACTATCTGTGTTCGAGATACAAAGTCTTGGGATATATTAGGCTCATATTTCTATAAAAATAATTTATTGTTATTACCTGACATGGCATTCTGTATTTCTCAACAAACTTTAAATCAATATAGTGGAAAAAGTACTTCTAAGGTTCTGTACTTAAAGAGAAATGATATTGAATTTTGTGCGAAAAATTATGAAAGTTATATTATAGAGGATCAGCATCTGGTAGATATAAGGGATTGGCCTACTATGGAGTTTATATCTATTCGATTTAAAATATTGGGTAAGTTGATTAATTTTCAACAATACAAGCTAGCAAATGCTTTTGCTTCTATTTTTTTGAAAACATATTTAATAAAAAAAGGAGGAAGATTTCTTTGTCGTTATAATAAAATATATACAACAAGATTACACGTTGCCATTTTGGCTATTCTATTAAATAAGCCTTTTGTTTTTTTCGATAATTCATATGGAAAAAATAGGTTCTTCTATGAAACATGGTTGAAAGATTTAGATAATATATACTTTATTGATTAGTGATATGGTAAATGTTTCTATAATAATACCCGTCTACAATGTAGAACAATATATTGAAAGTTGTCTGTATTCAGTTATAAATCAGACATATAAAGGAACTTTAGAGTGTATTATAGTAAATGATTGTACCCCTGATCAGAGTATGGAGGTTGTCAATCGTCTTTTATCTGTTTATCAAGGAAATATTTTATTTAAAATAATAAATCATCAGGAAAATAAAGGCTTGTCTGCTGCAAGAAATTCAGGTGTTAAAATTGCGAAAGGAGATTATTTATATTTTCTGGATTCTGACGATATCTTAGTAGAAAATGCCATTGAATTATTATCTAACCTTTCTTTGCAGAGTTTTCCTGATGTTATAATGGGCGATTTTGATTTGATTGGAGATAATCAATATATACCAAGATTAAATACAAGTGTTGCTATCTTTGATAAGCAAAAAGAAATATTTAATGCCTTTATTTCGTATAGTCTATATGAAATGGCTTGGAATAAACTGGTGAAAAAGAGTTTTTTTTTTAAATATGACTTGTGGTTTCGCGAGGGGATAATACATGAAGACTCGTTATGGTCCTTTAATCTTTTCTATTATTGTAATAATCTAAGAGTCTGTTTTCAAAGGACGTACCTTTATCGTGTTCGAGAAAATTCAATAATGACGGATCCTAAGAATATAATAAAAAGTTTTAATAGTTATTGTGAAATATTTTTTTTGAAAATAAATTTTATAAAGGAAAAAAGACTGTTTTATGAGTTTCCTTTATTAGTTAAATATATGGTTGATGCAAAGTTTTTACTTGAAAAAATAGTTATTGAACAGAACTTAGATAAGGAGACATACACGAGGCTTAAAAATCAGCTAGGAATATGTTATATACTAGAGAAAGATCTTACAATAATAACAAGACTAAAGTTGTTATTGTCAAATTTGCCCTTTAAAGTGTTCAAATTAATGCTATTCTATTTTTTCAAAAAAATAAAAGAATGAAAGTGTCAATTATAGTTCCTGTATATAAAAGTGAACCTTTTTTGGAAGACTGTATTAATAGTATAATAAATCAGATATTTACGGATTGGGAACTGATTTTAGTTGATGATGGGAGCCCTGATTTTTGTGGGAGAATTTGTGATTCGTTTGCTGTAAAAGATAGTCGAATAAAAGTATTACATCAAAAAAATTCAGGTGTCTCTGTTGCTCGAAATAGAGGGATATATCAAGCGAAGGGAGAATATATTTGTTTCGTTGATTCAGACGATTTAATAGAACCGGATTTTCTCAATTCTTTTTGGATTGGAGAAGAAAATGCTGATCTATATTTACAAGGCTATAAAATTGTTAATGAGGATAAAGAAGTACAAAATATCATATCCTTTAGCGGAATGGATCAATTATCTGTCAGAGAATGGAAATCTGTCTACATATTTGCAGAAGAAAAACACATATTTAATTCACCGTGGGCACGGTTGTTTAAAAGACAAATTATAATTGAGCATCATATTCAATTTGATTCTAGCCTTTCTTTTGGAGAGGACCATGTTTTTTCTTTACAGTTTTTATTATATGTACAAACATTATCTTTTATACAGAATTCTGGTTATTTATATGTGAAAAGAAAGCAAGAGTCTTTAACTTCTGCCTTCATTCCACATAGTATGTTTATTCGCTATGTTAGGTTATCCTATAATTTACGTATTCAGAATTGCGAGAAACATGAAATAGCAGAAAAACATTTTATGACGTTTATTGAAGTAGAAAAGAATGTATATGTTTTGCGTGCTATTTTATCTCTTTTTAGTGATAAGAAATTATCTCATAAAAAAAGAAATGAACTTTTATTTTTCTACTTGAATGAGTTGAATAGTTCTGTTGCAATATCCTTTATGCCTGGGCCTTATAAAATCGTTTTAGCTATTTGTGAATTATCTCCTGTGTTTTTTTTGATTAGTTTCCTACGCTTCTATTTAATAATTAATGAATTACGATTATACATTAGAAAAATATTACAATAATGATAAAGAAAGTAATGTTGGTGTTTGGCACAAGGCCTGAAGCCATAAAGATGGCTCCATTAGTCAAAGAGTTTCATAAATATTCAGAAACAGTAAAAACTTTTGTTTGTGTAACAGGACAGCATAGGGAGATGTTAGATCAAGTACTGAAACTTTTTAATATTCAGCCTGATTATGATTTGAATATTATGAAACAAGGTCAGGATTTGTATGATGTTACAACTAGGGTTTTGCTCGGAATGCGTGATGTTTTAAGAGAAGTTCATCCTGATATTGTGTTAGTTCATGGTGACACAACGACATCAACATCTGCGGCTCTTGCTGCTTTTTATCAACAAATACCTGTTGGACATATTGAGGCTGGATTACGAACATATAATATTTACAGTCCTTGGCCGGAAGAAATGAATCGACAAATTACAGGACGTATTGCTACTTATCATTTTGCTCCTACTTTATTAAGTAAATCAAATTTATTGAGTGAAGGTATACCGGAAGAACGGATTGTTATAACTGGTAATACAGTTATTGATGCTCTTTATATGGTGGTTGATATGATAAAGCAAAATAAAACTTTAAATGCACAATTAGCAGATAGTTTGAAACAGGCTGGATATGATATTAGTCGATTGGAAAACAAGAGAAAATTAGTATTAATAACAGGGCATCGCAGAGAAAATTTTGGAGAGGGGTTTATGCAGGTTTGTATGGCGATTAAAAAGTTAACAGATAAATATCCTGATGTTGATTTTGTATATCCGATGCATTTAAATCCAAATGTAAGAGAACCTATTCATAAGGTGTTTGATAAATATTCCACATCAAATATGTTTTTTATAGAACCCTTAGAATATCTTTCGTTCATTTATTTAATGGAGAAAAGTGCAATTGTATTGACAGATAGTGGTGGAATACAAGAAGAAGCACCAGGACTTGGGATACCAGTGTTAGTAATGCGTGATACAACAGAACGTCCAGAAGCATTGGAGGCTGGAACTGTGAAGTTGGTAGGAACCGATTATGATAAAATAGTTGCTGAAATGTCACTTCTATTAGACAATGACGATTATTATGATAAAATGCATAAAGCTGTCAATCCATATGGAGACGGTAAGGCATGTAGTAAAATTGTTTCAATACTGAAATAAGATAATTAATGCTGTTTTACATTTTATTTATTTGTATAGTTCTTTCTTTGTTTTTTTTATCGAGAGTTTTTCCAGATGGTAGTAGAAGATATTATTTCTTTGAATTGGTAGGATTATTTGTCATTATTTTTATTGGGATATTTCGTTTTGATGTAGGCTGGGATTATATTAATTACTATAATTATATTGACAAAATAGAAGTGAATCAGATTATAAGACTGGAACCCTTGAGTCAGATTTTCTGTATTATAGCTATTTTATTTGATAATCCTCCTCTACTTTTTGTATTATTTGGATTACCAACTTATCTTATATTTTTTCATTCATTTAAAAAATATTCTGTAAATTTTCAGCTCTCGGTATTAATTTTTCTAGCCTTTTTTTATTTAGAGTCCTTTACTTCTGTTCGTCAAATATTAGCACTTAGTATATCATTTTGGGGATTTAAATACATTTTGAAGCAATCTCTATTTAAGTATGTACTGGTTGTTGGATTTGCGGCATTATTTCATGTATCTGCACTAGCTGCATTATTTATATATCCGGTCTATCGTTTTTTGAGTTTACGTATGCTTGTGTTTATTATTCCAATATTGTTTTTTGCAAAAGAAATACTGTTAAGAGTTCTTTATGTATTGGATATATACTCTTATTATATAGATAAATTGGATGAGTATACTGGTGGGGGGATAGTCAGGTATATTCAAATCGCTTTATTTGTATCCTTGTTATTATTAGCTTATTTAAAAAGGATTGATGAATACGAGAATAAATTGTTTGCTATAATTGGCATTGCATTATTGTTCCCTTTTATCTTAGGACCAGCATTGGGGATCCGTTTAGGAATGTATTTTTTAGTCTATTTTTGTCTCTTGATCCCTTCTATATTGAGAAAGTATTCAGTTCAGTATCGATTGTTTTATGCTATTTGCTTTTCTGGTTACTTCTTGGCAATGATTTATATTGGTTCCAATAATGCTTTTAAGTCACTTTATATACCATATCAGTTAATATTTAATGTTGAAAACATACAATTTAGGTAAAAATGAGGCAAATAATCCGTTTTTTAATAATTGATAGTGCGTATCCGATTAATACTCGGAATATAAAAATTGCTAACAGTCTTTGTAAACATTATAGTGATAGAGAGGTACAAATGATTTTTTGTGCCTGGAATAGGGAAGATAAGAATATTACCTCACCTAATAATTACTATATATACAAGAAGTATTCACCCGGTGGACAATTGTTGAGAAAACTATTCAATTTATTTGGCTATTTTCGCTATTTGAAGAAATGTAATAAGTGCGTTAGCCCTGATGTTATTGTTGCTTCACATTGGGATATGCTTTTCTTATCTAGTATTTTTAAGAAAAAATCTCAAATATTGATTTATGAAAATCTAGATATACCATCGGCAGATTCAAGTGTTTTATTGACTGTATTAAAGATTGTTGAACGTTTTGCTTTGCGGAATACAGATATGATTGTTTTTGCCTCCAGATTTTATAAATCATTATATCGATCTGAAAAGTATGTTCATTCAATATTGGAAAACAAACCTCTTTTGTCAGCTTCTCATATTAGTGAACATGAACGGAATGCGACTAGAAAGATAAATATATCTTATATTGGTGGAGTACGCTATCTGGAGATACTGAAGAATTTAGTTTCAGCAGTGAAAGATAATTCGGATGTCAATCTTTTTTTTCATGGCGAAGGACATGATTTAAAAGCTTTGGAGAAATATAGTGAAGGTATTGATAATGTCTATTTTACAGGGCGTTATGAGTACGACAAAATTGAATATTTATATTATAATTCAGACATAGTTTGGGCTGCATATCCTAATAAAGATTATAACGTGAAATATGCAATTTCGAATAAGTTTCATGAGTCCTTACATTATAATGTTCCTTGTATTTTTTCAGAGAAAACAAGTTTAGGAGATTTAGTTTTAAGAAAAGAAATAGGCTTTGTTGTTGATCCTTATTCTGTAGAGAAAATACGTGAACTATTGGGACGAATTCTTGAAGAACGTGAAGTACTATCGTTGGTAAAATATAAAATGCAAGAGTATGTAGTGACAGAGAAAGATTGGGAAAGTCAATTTCAAGATTTTACAATTGAATTGAATAAACTAATTGATAAATAATATTTAGAAAGATGAAGATTGTTAAGATAATAGGTGGCTTGGGGAATCAAATGTTTCAATATGCACTTTATCTTTCTTTGAAGAAAAAATATCCGAAAGAAAAAATAAAGATAGATATATCTATGTTCGAAACATATGGATTGCATAATGGATTTGAACTGAAACGAATTTTTGATATAGATGCAGAGTATGCCTCTCGGGAAGAAATTAGAGAACTATCTTTTTATATTAAGATCTATAAATTGCAGAGAATATTTCGTAAAATATTTCCTGTAAGAAAAACGGAGTGTGTCGAAAAATATGATTTTAAGTTTATGTCCGAAGTTTGGAGTAACTGTGATCGATATTATGAAGGATATTGGCAAAATTGGGAATATTTTATAGAAGCTCAGACAGAAGTGCGTTCTACTTTTACATTTAAAAAAGAACTTGTCGGGCGAAATGCTAAAGTGATAAGGGAGATTCAATATGCGAAAATGCCTGTTAGTCTACATATTCGTAGAGGAGATTATTTACATCATAAATTGTTTGGTGGACTTTGTGATCTCAATTATTATAAGAAAGCTATTGATTATGTATTAAATAATTATGATACGCCTCAATTTTACCTTTTTTCTAATGATATAGAATGGTGTAAAACATATATATTGCCTTTAGTGCAAGGATATCCATTTATTTTGGTGGATTGGAACTCGGGCGTTGAGAGTTATATTGATATGCAATTAATGTCTTGTTGTAGAATAAATATAATAGCTAATAGTTCATTTAGTTGGTGGGCTGCTTGGCTAAATGACTCTTCTGAGAAAATTGTGATTGCTCCAAAATTGTGGGCACATTCACCTTATGGAAAAGAAATTCAGTTGAAGAGTTGGCTTCTTTTTTGATATGAAAGACAAAGTTTCTATTATTACTCCTTGTTATAATTCAGCTAGATTTATTTCTAAAACAATTGAATCTGTTTTAAATCAGACTTATCCTTATTGGGAAATGATTATTGTGGACGATTGTTCACACGATAATACGAAAGAAGTAGTAGAACAATATTGTAAACTAGATTCAAGGATTCGACTTTTGTGTTTGGAGAAGAACTCTGGTTCTGCTACTATTCCTCGGAATAAAGCTATTGAGGAAGCTGAAGGACGTTTTATAGCTTTTATTGATAGCGATGATTTATGGAAACCTGAAAAACTAGAAAGACAACTTCCTTTTTTTAATACATCTAATATAGCTGTAGTTTATTCAAATTATGAGAAGATTGATGAATCAGGAAACAGATATGGACGAGTAATATTAGCTCCTAAAAGTTGTACCTATCATCAATTACTTTGCGGAAATGTTATAGGTTGTTCTACAGGAGTATATGATACTTTAAAAACAGGAAAACATTTTTTTGTATCTGAAGGTCATGAAGACTATATATTATGGCTTTCCATATTAAAAAAAGGTTATTTAGCAGTGAATACGCAAAGCTGTTTGGCTGAATATAGAATTCGAAAATCTTCTTTGTCTTCTAATAAAATAAAAGTACTTCCATGGGTTTGGAATATTTATATGAATATTGAGAAACTTGGATACTTTAGAAGTGCTTTCTATTTCATTAATTACGCATTTCGCGGCATTTTTAAATATATCAAATAAACGGTATTGTATTTAAATTTTCTAATTAAATTATTATGGGGTATAGTGAGGACTTCATTCCGGACGGAATGAATGCTTTTGAGCGCAATGTAAAGCGAATAGGGGATTGTATCGTTGCAGCAGTTTTAATGATCGTTTTTTCTCCGTTATTTTTGATTTGCTATATAGCTGTGAAACGGGAAGATGGTGGGGCAGCTATATTTAAGCAAGAGCGTATCGGGCGTTTCGGACGGCCGTTTTATATCTATAAGTTTCGCAGTATGCGATTGGATGCAGAGTCTATGGGCCCTCAACTTTATGCGGGGGGAAGAGATGTTCGATTGACTAAGATAGGAAGATTTCTACGCGAACACCATTTGGACGAGTTGCCACAGTTGTGGAATGTCTTCTGTGGAGATATGGCTTTTATCGGTCCCCGTCCGGAACGTAAATTCTATATTGATCAGATTATTAAGCATGATCCCCGTTATCAGTTCTTGTATCAGATTCGTCCGGGAGTGACTTCATATGCAACTTTGTATAATGGTTACACGGATACGATGGACAAGATGTTACGCCGTTTGCGGTATGACTTGTTTTATCTGCAACATCGCTCGTGGTGGTTTGACTTTAAAATATTAGTGAAGACTTTTATAAACATTTGCTTTGGAAAGAAGTTTTAAGAGTGGTATAAAATAAAATGTTGAGATGTAATCAGCACTAATAGAGTGTTTGTATGTGAGATGAAGAGAATGTAGGTCCCTAGTTTCATGCTGAACGCATGATTCTCCTACATTTGTGAATTAGAAAGAGTACGACGGTACCTTTCTAATTTACGCCCTGGCACCGGAGGTGTATCTGGTGTTAATTTCCCACGATATCAACGGTCTGTGAAGATAGTTGATATTTTCTTTTTATTCTCATTATATCGGATAATAGTATCTTCTTTCTTTGTTTATATGTTTAATTTTTTATAACTTTATAGCATATAAAACAGTAATAAAGAAACGATGGAACATTCAGAATTTGTAGTGAAATGTTATAATAAACAAGAGTTGGCCCAGATGTATTTTCCTGATTTGACTATCCGTGCTTCGGTCAATAAACTTCGGCGTTGGATGCGGAAATGCAAGCCATTGATGGATGAGATACTGGCTACGGACTTTCATCCGAAAACGAAAGCTTTTTCTGTGAGAGAAGTACGGCTTATTACCTATTACTTGGGAAAGCCGGGAGATTTATAAATGATATAAACATAAAAAGAACTACGGGAGACTGCACGTTCGACAGCTCCCGTAGTTCTTTTTATATATCCATATACTCCTTACGACAGTCAAAACATGGACAAGCTTTATGAATCGAAGCACTGAGTTGATAATGCCCCAGGATTTGCGCTTCCGGATACTGATGTCTGAGTATCGTTAACAGGTCAAGCAATGCAAAGCGCTGCGCTTGGGTTCTTGTATCTGCCGGACACCCATTTTCGTCCAGTCCGCCTTCATAGCAAATGCCTATGCTGTGCCGGTTGAAGCCTCTCACGTGTGCACCCGGCTCTGATATCGGACGGCAGTGATGAAGCTCTCCGTCCCGGGTGATATAAAAGTGATAGCCGATATCCTTGAATCCGCGTTGCAGGTGACATTGCCGAAGTTGTTCTACGGTGAAAGGAACATTGCAGCGCGTTGCGCTGCAATGAATCACCAATAACTTAATCTCACGGGGGAGATAATTATCTTCTGGTTTTTCCATATAGATGATCAGAAGATTACTGTCCCATACAGGACGTTACACCCAAGGCCGAAATGACCGACGTTGCAATAGTTACAATAAACTGGAGAATGTTTTTCCAAAGTTGCTTTTTCATACGAATTTAAATTAAAGAATAAATACTTATACATTTTGAACTCAATAACCCAACAACAATCGGTTGATTATACTGACGGATCCGGAGTTACCCCACTGCCGGAACCTCCTTGATTGTCGTCACCGTCATCAGGAAGCGGATCTTTGTCCGAATCTGTCGAAGAATCGCTCTTATACAATGTATAATCCAGCGTCTTACACAATTTGCGGAGATCACTTCCGGGATAAAAGAGTACTTTGCCCTTATCGATGCACGATGTCTTGAATTCCTTTACCGTATCGGTCGGAGTGCCCGTTTTGATGCTCATGCGGAAATTGCCCAGGTCACCCATTTGGGCGATATTTCCTTCATCCAGTACGTTGACTATTTCGAGCAGAAACTCACCGATACAACCTTCCAATTCTCCTTTTGAATAAGAGGAACGTTCGGAGATTCGTTTACAGACTTCCTTGACAGTCACTTTACGACCGCTACGCGCCACTGCATAGTACTTCGGAGTTTCATCAGGTTTCAACAGGTTCTTGCGAGCCATGAGAGTGTAATTCTGTGCCATAACTTTTTAAATTTTAATTATTAATTTCTGATAACTTTGTAATCGATTACATGACAAAAGTAATACATCGGGGAATCGGCATGACGCATAGTGACGTATACAGGCGCATAGATAAATAGAAAAAACATTGGGAGATTTGTATCGAAACTTCCCAATGTTTGATTTCAATTATTGAGATGTTTTTTTCAAATCCTCCAATGTTTTTCCGATTTTCCAAAAGGACAAAAGGACAAAAAAGACAGTTGTGACTATTGCTTGTTCAACTTGATATAGGAGCCATGAGATATCTTACTGATCTTTATTCCGTTAAGCGATTTTAGAAGACGTGTTACCTTACGGAGATTGAAATCGTGTTTTGCGCCGAGCCGGATCGCTTCGTCGGTAGTGAAGCTATCTGGCAACTCATTGACGAAATTGCGAATAACGTTCGGATTTTTCAGTGGACGGACCGAAGGGACCGGCATGGATGAGTGTAACAGACGGCTATGCTCGTAACAACACAGGACAATTTGAAGAGAACGCTCGAAATCAGCATCTATACAATAAATCTCGGGAGAAAGATCATTAGCTTCAAATTGCCGGATACGGGTTTGAATCATGCTGATACGCATCACCAGAAAGGCATAGCGTTTCACTACGGCTTGGAGATCATCATTGCCTTCCATGGCTACCTCGGACAGCATGTGTGAGAAAATCTCATTCAGACGGTTCCATTGTGGACGGGTGAAATGAAATAGAACAGGATGGGCCAGGCAGAAATTATATAGTTCGTAGACACGATGAGCAATCGGCTTGAAAGAGTCTTCTAATGAAATGCAATCATCGCCCATTTCTTTCCAGTGAGGAATTTCACGGAAAGTGTAAGTCAGAATACGGCTGGGGAGTCCGTTCCCGCAACTGCTTAGCAAACTGTCTATCTGTCCGGGAGTACCCGTCAGAAGTAAGGCTAATTTAGGATGACGGATATAAACCGGACTGATACCGTTGGCTTTATAGGAAGAATCAATGTTTTCGTGCTCAAAAGCTTTGCGGAGCATATCGTCGAAGTTCCCACAATCCAGATGATTGGCTGTGGAGAGTGTTTGCGCTTCCGTATCGAAAATGATGCTTCCCTGCGAACCGTTGTCCTGCATCTGAATTTGCATGCGGGTATAACTGGTAGTGGCGGGGATGAATAACATCTTGAAAGGAGGTCTTTGAGGTTCTTCGGAATATGTATCTCCTTTTTTCCTTTTTTGCTGACATTCTGCTTGCCAAGTGTTGTGCGCTGTATGGTAGTTTTTTTGCATGGATTCACTGGTAGACAGTATTTCGGCCTGTATTTCTTCCAATAGATAGCGTCCGGTTTGAGCAATGCTTTTGCCACTACCGGCAGAAGAAAAGATAACACAGAACAAATGAGTGGAATACTTTTTGTGATTATAAATTCCAAAAGTTTGTGGAAGTACCGCACTTAGCGCTGTGAGATCGGAAAGGAGGGAGATGTCTTGCTCGCGGTCACTCGCGTCTTCGATGATGCAATCATTCAGTAGGTCGGGAAGATTATTGTACAAATCACGAGGAAATAAAGGCGTCTCTTTTCTGAATTCTTCTCCCAGCCAATAGGCTTCTTCGGTGCTGTCGGAGTTTTCTAAAGTACCATAGGGGACTTTTGTCCTTATGTCTTTTTGACAGGGGGAATAAGCTGGTGGAACTGTTGCGGATGTCTGATTGTTAACTTGTTTGTAACCAGATGATAATACGCTTGTCAGTTCTTCGGCACGAAAATCTGTGTGCTCGAAAAAGACTGTTAGCCCGCGTAATATGCTTTCTTGCGGATAGTGGCGGCGGCAGGCTTCACAGGCTAGTTTGAACACGTTGGAATGGCGTTGTCCGGTTGTTAAGGGATGAAGGAAAATATAGGACGAAATGAACTTGTTGATTTCGTCTTCAGAAGTATTTTCCGTAGGGTTGTTTTGGAGGGGGAAAGGAGGAAGTTTTTCATTTTCGGAAGAGGAGTTTTCTTCTTTTCTCATTAATGGTTCCAAAGTAAATGCCTGATAGAGACTGGCAACGTATCCATTGGGAGAATAACTGAAATAACACAGACGGCTTTCGTCCTTGCACGCCGGATCACTCTCCAGACCCAGCAACTGATTGTAGTAACGGCTCACCAATTGCTGACCTTCACGATGGCGGCCTTCGATATCTTCTACATAGGCGAAGACTTTCACACCGTCGGTCGGACTTTCTATGGCCGCTACCGTATGCGGGTCTGCCGCGCAACGTTGAATGACTTCCAGACGATTTTTTACGTGATCGTAATCGAGTCCGACAATATGACTGGGGAGGAGGAAGTGTTTGATAGCATGCGCTCCATTGAATGTACCTGCCGGAGTGAAGCAAGGGAGTTGATTTTTCAATTTCTGTGCGGCAGCATGATCTCCATCTGCATAATATCTACGGATGGTATTGATAATCGTTGCATAAACAGGATGAATACACATAATAATGACTTCAAGGAAAGACATGACTTTGGGCTTTTTTGAATACACATTTTCATAAACCGAGACTTTGATTTCTTCTAGAACTTTCATATAAAATTGTTTTTTGTAAGATTGTGCTACCTGACTATCAGATAGCGGGAGCAAAGGTCGGGATATTAAAAATAGGGTTACTTTCCTATGTGGAAAGTACTTGATAAAGCAAATATAAACTGAAAAATTTAAAATTATTAATCATAAAATGACATGGCGAAAGAAAAACAAAAACCTTATGAGTTTTTAAGCAATTTGGTATTGGCTTTAATGGATACAGATAGCGCATTTATTAATGCATTTTTTATGGATGAATTTGCTATTTCCTCAAAAACGTTGGGGGGAATAAGACGGGGAGAGGATATGTGTATTTATCAGTATGTACGAGTGATCCGGTGTATGACGAAGTATCTTCATTTAATGATTCAGCTGGATATGTTGCTGAAAGAATTAAGAATTGTACTATCTTCCAATTGTGACTTGGTGGTTGCTACAGTTCCTCACTGTTCTCACGGAACTTGTCAGCCGAAAGAATGGGTGATAGTAATGGAATGGGATGGGGTGAGATTGTGATTTCTACAGAAAATGGGGCACTTTTTCGTTTTTTTTGCCTAATTGCTTTCTCTATTTAATTTTTTTTATATCTTTGCTTCCATATTGAGAAACACGAATAATAATTCACTTATTTTATTCATATAAAACTTAATAAATTATGTTCAAAGCTCCTTTTTCTTTTGACGGTCGTATTCGTAGAATCGAATATTTCCTGTCAGGCATTGTTGGTGGTATAGTGTTTAGTATTGCATGGGCATTGGGTATCGGTACCTTTATTTTAGGTGCGGGTATGGGATCTGCAGGTGGTTCGGTATTCGGTTTGTTGATCGGTCTTGCTGCATTGGTTGCTTCCATGTGGTTCTCTTTGGCACAGGGGGTAAAACGTTTGCACGACCTGGACAAGTCAGGTTGGTTGATTCTGCTGATGTTTGTTCCTATTGTTAACGCACTATTCGGACTTTATATGTTGTTTGCAGACGGTACGGTAGGCCCTAACCAATATGGTGAAGATCCGAAAAACCGTATGCCGTATCAAGCACAGCCTTCTTCGGTAAATGTAACGGTGAATGTTGCAAGAGAAGAAGTAAAAGTTGAAAAACCGGTTGAAGCAGCTCCTGCTGTTGAAGAAGAAAAAGCTGAATAATCTTTTTTAAGAAGAAATAGACGGCCTCTTGCAAAATTCGTTTTGTGAGAGGCTTTTTTTTGCTATCTTTGAAAATCAATAAAACAGAAAAAGAAATAAATATGAAAAAAGTAATTTGTAGTGAGAAGGCTCCGGGAGCTATCGGACCTTACAGTCAGGCGATAGAAGCAAATGGAATGATCTTTGTGTCCGGACAGTTGCCTATTGACGCTGCTACCGGAAAAATGGCGGAAGGTATTGAAGAACAGGCACGTCAGTCGTTAGAGAATATAAAACATATTCTTGAAGAAGCAGGTTTGACAATGGGAAACATTGTCAAAACAACTGTATTCCTTCAAGATATGTCTTTCTTTGCCGGGATGAACGGCGTGTATGCTACATATTTCGACGGAGCTTTTCCGGCACGTTCGGCGGTTGCCGTAAAAGCTCTGCCAAAGGATGCGTTAGTGGAGATCGAGTGTATCGCGGTTCGCTAACAAATCGGCGACAATGAAACTGCTGCCTCCCACGAAGATAAGGTCTTTAGGGAGGCAGTTCTTTTTAGCTGCCTGTACGGCATCTACCACAGTAGGGTAGGCCGTTCCTGTCAATCCCGCTTCTTCTGCCTGTTTCAAGAGCTCGTTTTCCGGAAGCGCCCGTTTCACACTTGCTTTGGTAAAATAATAGATAGCATTTTTCGGTAGCAATTTCAGAACGCTGCTTATGTCTTTGTCGTTGACCATGCCGAATACGAAATGGAGTTGCTGCTTGAGAGTCTGTTGGTAAAAATCGAGCTGTTCGCAGATGTATTTTATTCCGTCAACATTGTGTCCGGTATCACAAATAATATCCGGATAACTGTACACCTTTTGCCAACGTCCCATTAGTCCGGTGAGTTGGCATACATCGGAGAAACCGTTGAGATAGTCTTTGGGAAGAATGCGATAGCCTATTCTTTCTAGTTCTTCGAGGGCTGTTAGTATTGTGAGGCAATTTTCAAACTGGTAAATACCACTTAACTCCATAAAAAGTCCGCAAGGAAACATGCCATTTGTAATTCGGATGGCATCTTTTCTTTTATCAAGTATTTTGTCCAGCGCGTGCATGCTGTCTGCCGGATTTAAAAACAGACATAGCTCCCGGAAATTTTGTTCGAAATTTTCGTCTTTATCTTCTACCGATTCATACAAAGTTTGTTGGATATTAGTCAGCCGTTCTCTTAATTCTTGTGATTGTGAATAGGAAAGCCAGTCCATGCAGTTGTATGGGGCAATGGATTGTGCATATATGACAGGAGCATTTACTTTTTTTCCCTTTATTGTGAACACGCGCTTCACGTGACCTTTTGCCCGCCCGATAACTACCGGAACTCCTTCTTTGATAATCCCTGCTTTCTCTTTGGCTATTTTGGGTAATGTATCGCCCAGATATTGCATATGATCGAAGCCGATGTTGGTAATGATGCATAAGTCGGGCTGGATGATATTGGTACAGTCCAGCCGTCCGCCCATGCCAACTTCGATCACTGCCACGTCTACTTTCTGATCGGCAAAATAACGGAATGCCATTGCGGTGGTCAACTCGAAAAATGAAGGATGCAGTGGCTCGAAGAAGGAACGGTGATCTGCGACAAAGTTTACTACATATTCTTCGGGTATCATTTCTCCGTTGATGCGGATACGTTCTCGGAAGTCCACCAGATGAGGGGAAGTAAATAATCCGACCCGATATCCGGCCGACTGCAATACTGCCGCAATAGTGTGGGAGCAGGAACCTTTTCCGTTCGTTCCGGCGATATGTATCGTCTTGAATTGTTGATGAGGATATCCGAAATGTTCATCTAATTTGTGTGTTGTCTCTAATCCCGGCTTATATGCTTTTCCACCTATTTGCTGAAACATAGGCATACTCTCATATAAGTACTTTAAAGTGTTCTGATAATCCATGTTTTATAATATTTAACTTCGGGCAATCTTTATTGCCCGCTAATTTGTTTATCTTTAGAACCACCAATTCAACTTTATATGCGGGATTGGTGAATGAGAGTGCAAATATCAACATTTAAATTTAAAGAAACCATGGGAACTAAGAAAAATTTTGTGTTGGACACAAATGTTATTCTTCACGACTACAATTGCTTGAAGAACTTTCAGGAAAATGATATCTATCTCCCTCTTGTCGTACTCGAAGAACTGGATAAGTTTAAGAAGGGAAACGAGCAGATTAATTTCAATGCTCGTGAGTTTGTACGTGAACTGGATGTGTTGACAAGCGACGAACTTTTCTCCGAAGGGGTGAAACTGGGAGAAGGATTGGGACGTTTGTTTGTTGTGACCAGCAATGTGCCGGCTACTAAAGTATGGGAGTCTTTCCCTATCAGGAAACCGGATCATCTGATTCTCGCGGCAACTGAATATCTGACGGCGAAATATCCGAAAATGAAGTCTATTCTGGTGACCAAAGATGTGAATTTGCGTATGAAGGCCCGTTCTATCGGACTTCTTTGTGAGGATTATATCACAGATAAGGTCGTGAATGTGGATGTCTTTGAAAAATCCAATGAAATATTTGAAAATGTAGATCCGGCATTGATCGACCGTATCTATTCTTCTAAAGAGGGACTCGACTTGAGCGAGTTTGACTTTAAGGATCTGATTCATCCGAATGAATGTTTTGTGCTGAAGAGTGATCGTAATAGTGTATTGGCACGTTATAATCCTTTTACTCATTCTATCTGCCGGGTGATGAAAGGCAAGAATTATGGAATCGAGCCCCGGAACGCCGAACAAAGTTTTGCTTTTGAAATTCTGAATGACCCGAATGTGAAACTGGTGGCACTGACGGGAAAGGCGGGAACGGGCAAGACTTTATTGGCATTGGCTGCCGCTTTGGGTAAATTGACCGATTACAAACAGATATTACTGGCACGTCCGGTAGTGGCACTTTCGAATAAGGATATCGGTTTCCTTCCGGGAGACGCACAGGAAAAAGTGGCTCCTTACATGCAACCGTTGTTCGACAACTTGAATGTAATCAAACGTCAGTTTGCGACGAACTCCACAGAGGTGAAACGCATTGAGGATATGCAAAAGAGCGAGCAACTGGTAATTGAGGCTCTGGCTTTTATCCGTGGACGCAGTTTAAGCGAGATGTATTGTATTATCGACGAAGCGCAGAACCTGACTCCGAACGAAATAAAAACGATTATCACTCGTGCGGGAGAAGGTACGAAAATGGTATTTACCGGAGATATCCAACAGATTGACCAGCCTTATCTGGATAGCCAGTCTAACGGGCTGGTATATATGATTGACCGCATGAAAGATCAGAATATCTTTGCGCACGTCAACCTGTTGAAGGGCGAACGTAGTGAGTTGAGTGAACTGGCGAGTAACTTGCTATAAACAGATAATCTTTATTAAACGATAAACTGTAAACGACGAACGGTGAACAAATTGAGCTGTCATGCTGCAATGAGTTCACCGTTCATTATTTATAATTCACTCTTTATCATTCTTTCTTTCCGAAATATTTTAGGAATTGGGTGCGTTCAAATGTATTAACGCCCTTTACATCTTTAATATTCAGTCTGCCTTTGAATTGAGCGATATTGTTGAATCCTTTTCTTTCCATCCAGGCGGAGAGGAAACGGTTGGCTTCTCCGATGAATGCGTTGGTATTTTGATAGATTGCACTGCACACTTCCACAGCTGAAGCGCCGGCAAGAATCGCTTTTACTACTGATTCGGGATTGGCTACACCACCGGAAGCTGCATAATCAATCTTGTCTACTACCGCAGATGCAATGCCGATCCAACGAAGCGGGTTGGCGAGGTCGGAAGCGTTGCTGAATATTTCACCGGACATATGCTCCATATTTTCAATGTTGATGTCCGGTTGGTAGAAACGGTTGAAGAGGACAACTGCAGCCGCACCGTTGGCATATAACTGGTCAATCAGTGCCACTGGATTAGTCAGGTTATCGCCCAGTTTCATGATAACCGGAATGTTGATTGTCTTTTTTATGTGGCGGAGAATATCGATATGACGTTGTTCGAACGAACCGTATGTATATTGAACATCGGACTGTAAAGCCAGAATATTGATTTCTAATGCATCGGCACCCGCTGCTTCAATTTGTTTGGCAAAGTCAATCCATTCGGAATCACTGTAACAGTTGATACTGGCAATGATAGGAATAGGACATTCCTTTTTGCTTTCTTTGATTAAAGTCAGATATTCGGACAATTTATGTTCACGGATGTATTCTGCCAGATAGTCACTTGCTTCCGGATAGAAAGCCGGATCTTTCAGTTGGTCCGCTTCCAGCATGATCTGTTCTTCGAACAGTGATTTCAGAACAATGGCACCGGCGCCGTTTTCTGCCAATTTCTTATTTTTGCCGACACTGTTAGTCAGTCCCGAGCTACTGATGATGATTGGGTTTCTAAGAGAAAGCCCTGCGAAAGTAGTTTTTAAATCGGTCATAATGAATCTTTTTTTAGTAGTTACTACTTCTAATTTAATAATTTCGTTCTCCGAAAATCTTGCTTCCTACCCGTACTAAGGTACTTCCTGCAGCAATAGCTTCGTGATAATCGTGTGACATACCCATGGATAATTCCCGGAAAGCGTCCGAATCGGCGAACCAGGTTGTTTTTATCTCTTTAAAGAGCCTGTCTAGTAAACAAAATTCCCGGTTGATTTGTTCAACATTATCGGTGTTGCTCGCCATTCCCATTAAACCGCAGATACGGACATGGGTCAGTTCTTTCCATTCTCCGGTGTTCAGCATATCTTTGCATTCGTCGGGGCTGAAACCAAATTTAGTTTCTTCCTGTGCCACATGGATTTGCAACAGGCAGTTGATGATGCGTCCTGCTTTGACAGCTTGCTTGTTGACCTCTGCCAGTAACTTATAAGTGTCAATTCCATGAATCATCGCTACGTATGGTATCATGTATTTAATTTTATTACTTTGCAGGTGTCCGATAAAATGCCATTCGATATCTTTGGGCAAACTTTCGTATTTAGCTGTCATTTCCTGCACTTTGCTTTCTCCAAAAATACGCTGTCCCGCCTGATATGCTTCTTCTATCGCTTCATTGGGATGGAATTTTGAGACAGCAACCAGCCGGACTCCTTGCGGGAGTTCGGCCAGTACTTGCTTTAAATTTTCAGCAATACTCATTGTTGCTTATGCTTTTGACGGATCAAACTCCGGTTTGTCATTCGGTCCGGCGCTGTAAGGATATACATCCATGAGCGGAGTTTCGGATACCATGCCGATCTGATAGTCTGCCATGGTTCCTTTCATGCCTTCGTCCAGTTTCTTAACTGCATCGCGCAGGTCGGCAGCCTGTACCAATACCTGTGTGGAAGTCTTTTTCTCTGCACCGCTTTTTTCGTCCAGCGTGATGAAAATAAGTTTGCATTTGAACCAACGGTCGGCACTTTCTTCGTCGCTGGGGAAAAGTTCGCTATAATTGGCACGTTTAATGTCGGAAACTGTAAATTCTCCGGATATGAATGGAGTCATTTCTTCAATAATTCGTGCTTCTGCTTCTGTAAAGCTGAGTGCATCAACAAGATATGGTTCGGTAACTTTTTTCTGCATTCCGTTTTCCATTACTTTTTCATAACGAATCTTGCACTCAAACCAAGTATGCATTGCCATAATTTTCTTCCTTTTTAATTAATTGATTCATGTAAATTGCCTACAAAGATAAACAAAATACCAAAGTAAGTGCCGAAAGAATTTTATTTTCTTTTATGCAAATTCTTAAGTTCAAAGGAAAGCATGACACGGAATAGTCCGATAATGAGGAAAGTGAAAGAAATCATATAGACCGCGTAGAGTGCACCTATGGCCGGTTGCCACAATATCAATAAGGAACATATAATGGCAAGGATACCGAAAGCCATGTACCAGCCCCAGTCGCGAGTACCATAACGTTTCAGGTCGATCGAGTAACCGGTGGAGGAGAAGCCGCGGAACATGAGCCAAAAGGCTATGATAAACGGAATGACTTCCATGCTGACCATGGGATAGGCAATCAGGTAGATGCCGAGAATAACGTCGATGATTCCTCCCACGATATACCAGCCCCAGCTTGGCACACCTTTTCGATTGCTGACTGCAAAGAGGATTTCCAAGATACCGCTTATCAACATGGATATGCTGAATACGATACTTAGAGCTACATAGCTGCTTAAAGGTGCAAACATCAGCCAGAGGGCTACAATAATATACACGATTCCCAAGAGAAGAGAAGCCCACCAATTTTTTACTGAGTGTTGAATCTCATTGAATACTGTTTCCATACGTTTTTATATTTAAAATTGAATACTAGAGTAATTTCGTTGTGGAATAACAATTTGAATTTAGAAAAGGTTTTCCGTGAACATATTTCGAGGAATAGTTGTTTTCTATATAAAGTAAATTTTAAAAAAAATATGCATTATGGCAACAACAAATTTCAAAGGACAACCGGTGAAACTGATCGGTGAATTTATACAAGTGGGTAAAGTAGCTCCCGATTTTGAGCTGGTAAAAACAGATTTATCTTCTTTCTCTCTGAAAGACTTGAATGGTAAAAATGTGATTTTGAATATTTTCCCAAGTTTGGACACAAGTGTATGCGCAACGTCGGTACGCAAATTTAATAAGATGGCTGCCGGATTGAAAGATACGGTTGTATTGGCTATTTCTAAAGATCTTCCTTTTGCTCACGGTCGTTTCTGCACGACGGAAGGTATTGAGAATGTAATTCCATTGTCAGACTTCCGTTTTTCGGATTTTGATGAAAGCTACGGTGTGCGTATGGCGGACGGGCCATTGGCCGGACTTTTGGCACGTGCAGTGGTGGTGATTGGCAAAAATGGAAAGGTAGCTTATACTGAACTTGTTCCGGAAATCACGCAAGAACCTGATTATGATAAGGCGCTGGCTGCTGTGAAATGATTTTTTAATTTGGAATTATAAGATTTTGACCTAATGAGAACTGGTAGACAGGTCTGGCAGGACACCAGACCTCCATTCTTGTTAGGTTGTGTTTTTTTATACACTAAACCTTATTGACATGAACAAAATAGGAATTTTATTCTTTGCCCTGTCAACTATGGGCATTGGAACTCTTTCGGCTCAAACTGCCGATAGTACTCAAACTTCTCCCTGGACTAAAGAAGGATTTGCCGGACTGAAACTGACACAGGTTAGTCTGACCAACTGGGCTGCCGGAGGTGATAACTCTGTGGCCTTTGACTTGCAAGGTACATATCAGATTAATTACAAGAAAGAAAAACATTTATGGACCAATCGTCTGGAATTGGCATACGGACTTAATAAGACTGGGGAAGATGGTACGAGAAAAGCAAATGATAAGATTTATCTGAATACGAATTACGGTTATTCCATTGCCAAAAATTGGTATGCCAGTGCATTTGCGACATTCCAAACTCAATTCTCTCCGGGGTATGACTATTCGGTCAACAAAGATGTTTCAATCTCCGAATTTATGGCTCCCGGTTATTTGACTACCGGTTTGGGATTTACTTATGATCCGGGCAAGATATTTACAGTTGTACTATCTCCTGCTTCTTGGCGTGGCACCTTCGTACTAAACGACCGTCTCTCTGATGAGGGGGCTTATGGAGTAGATCCCGGTAAACATCTGCTATCAGCTTTTGGTGCAAACCTGAAGGGGGAGGTCAAATATGAATTTCTAAAGAATATGACCGTATATTCTCGTCTTGACTTATATTCCGACTATCTGCATAAACCTCTGAATATAGATGTGAATTGGGAAGTACAAGTAAATATGATTATCAATAAATGGTTCTCAACCACTCTGACTACCAATCTGATGTATGATGATGATGTGAAAATAGCTCAGAAAGACGGTACAAAAGGATCACGTGTACAATTCAAAGAGATATTGGGCGTGGGAGTGCAGTTTAATTTCTAATTCAAGTATAAATATAAAGCGTAACTACCTGACTGGTAGATGCGCTTTATATTTTATATCTACTACTTATTTCTTCTTTTTTTTCAGTCCTTTGTAAGCGATGAATCCGACAACCAGTATGACAACAGCTATAATGACATAACCGATTTCGTGACTATATTTGGTTGCCATTACATAAACGTCATTGGTTGTTTTGAGGTCTGTAAACCGATAAATCAGATATCCGAGCACGGCCAATACCGTATTCCATATTCCGGCGCCTAGCGTTGTATAAAGTAGGAAAGGGCCTAACTTCATGCCGGCCAATCCGGCAGGAATACTGATAAGCTGACGTACAGCAGGGATGAGACGTCCGAAGAAAGTGGAGGCCGCACCGTGTTTTCTGAAATATTCTTCGGCATGGTGCACTTTTTCTTCATCGATAAGACACATATGCCCCAAACGGCTGTTAGCAAATTTGTAAACAATGGGACGCCCTAACCAACGGGCCAGGTAATAATTGACTAATGCACCGATGTCTGCTCCCACAGTTGCGAATACAATGACTAGAAAGATGTTCATACTGTCGTCTGCCATGGCTTTCCATGCGGCAGGTGGCACTACGGCCTCAGAGGGAAAGGGAATAAAAGAGCTCTCGATAGCCATAAAGATTGTGACTACCCAATAGTTCAAGTTTTCTAATACCCATTTGAGAAGTTCTGCTACTGATTCCATTTTTTAAGGGATGAATGATTTAATTTGATTTATTGTTTTCTTTTTCTTCTTTAAGACGTTTCATAATTTCTTTTAAGATCGGTTCATCCTCTTTTCTATGGTCCGGACCGTTCAACAACTGCTGAATGGTTTCTTCTCTGAATGGACGTTCGCAATCTTTATTGTATTTGAGGAAACCGTCCAGGTCATCGGTCATGATACTGATAACACTCAATCTTTCCGGCAGGTCTTCATATTTCGGATTGATTTTGTAGGCTTTCTCATAATTTTCTTTGGCCTCGTACATATAATTGTGTTCCGAATAAGCAGTACCGATCATGTACCACATTTCCGGACCGGTACTGGTTTTTGCAGCTTTTTTAAATGCTTGGGTTGCTTTTTTCTCTATATCTTCCTCTAGGTATACTTTCCCTTCCGTCAGGAAGATAAGGCCTTCGTCCGGATTGATTTCTTTTGCTTTCTTGCATAGCTGGTGAGCTTCCTTATATCTTCCCATTTTGGCAACGGCATTTGCTTTAGTGGTATAAGTATCTATCAGTAGAATCGAACCGCTGTCTCCGTTTTCCTCAAAAATCCGGATAACCTGGTTACAACATTCTTCTGTTTTTTCCCAATCTTCTTTGGTAGCATAGGACATCCCCATGAACATATACCCCAATTCGGGGGGGATGGCTTTGTATTCAATGGCTTTTTCGTAATTCTCGATAGCGCTGTCGGGGTTGTTGAGGTAGAAGAAACTGTGTGCTTTGTAAGCGTAAGCTTCTCCGTATTTATCATCGGCAGCCAGTGCGAAATCACAGGTTTCGATAGTTTTGTTTATATCCTCGCTCATGAAATAGCATTTTGCCAGTCCCATCCAGTAAGAAGGGTTATAAGGAGCGATGTCAATCAACTTGTCAAAGCACTCGATAGCTTCTTTCATGTGTTGCGTTGCTCCCAGATAGTCGGCCTGAAGTACGATAAAGTCTTCTTCTTCGCCATATTGGTCTTGTCCCTTGTCTATCCATTCTTTCGCGGCTTCCGGATATCCCATATCCATATAAAGATAAACGATCTCGATGATTGAAGCCAGATCGTCAGTGTCCTCGATTGTATTTATCAGTTGTTGTGCTTCTTCCAGTTTACCTTCATTCAGTAACAGTTCTGCTTTCAGCATTTTTACCTCGGAGTCATACGTTTCTGTGATACTGTTTGCCACTTCTTTGGCTTTACTTAGTTTTTGAGTATCCAGATAAAGAAAGGCTTGTTCTATCAGTAAGCCAGTGTTGCCGGGGTGCAGTTGAAGTCCGTAATTAATGACTTCCTGTGCATCGTTGAATTTGCGTTCGGTGGCATACCAATCGGCAATATCAGCGAGCTGGTCGCCATCCAGGTATAGTTGTCGTTTTTCTGCTTTGGCGGCTTCGTATCTTTGGATGATTTCAGTCAGTTCTTTTTTTGCACTTGGTGAATTTTTTCTCCCCATTTTATTTTTTTCTTTTTAATTGCTGACATGGGGCTGCTACAAAAGTTCTTGTTCATTTCCTTTTGACACAGCCCCATGTTATAAAGTAAAGCCTGACGGCTTAGTTATTTATTGATCTTACCCCACGTGTCTTTTAAACCCACTGTACGGTTGAATATCAGTTTTTCCGGAGTTGAATCTTTGTCAATGTTGAAGTAACCGATTCGTTGGAACTGCAAATAGGAGAGTGGAGGCAGGGTTGCTGCAAACTTCTCTATGTAGCAGTTCGGAAGAACTTTCAGTGAATCGGGGTTGATAATATCTTTCATTGCTTCCAATGCATCACAGTTTTTGGCCTCGCGGATAGCAGCCAGTTCGTCGCGCGGGTTTTCTACTTTCCACAGACGGTCGTACAGACGTACTTCCGCTTGCATACAGTGGTTGCAGCTTACCCAGTGAAGTGTTCCTTTCACCTTACGGTTGGCATCCGGCATACCGCTACGGGTATTTGCATCGTATTCACAATAAACTTCGGTGATGATACCGTTCTCGTCTTTTTTACATCCTGTACATTTTACGATATAGGCATTTTTGAGACGCACTTCCTGTCCCGGTGTCATACGGAAATATTTCTTGGGAGCATCTTCCATAAAGTCTTCACGTTCCATCCACAGTTCACGGCTAAATTCGATCAGGTGACTTCCTGCTTCCGGATCTTCCGGATTGTTGATAGCTTCCAGTTCCTCGACCTGTCCTTCCGGGTAGTTGGTAATGATAAGTTTCACCGGATTGATAACGGCGGACACACGGATAGCACGGCTGTTCAGGTCGTCTCTTACAGAACTTTCGAGCAAAGCGATGTCATTCAGCGCGTCGTAAGTGGTATATCCGATTTTATCAATAAATTTGTGGATAGATTCGGGAGAATAACCGCGACGGCGGAAACCGCAGATTGTCGGCATACGGGGATCATCCCAGCCGTTTACCAGGCCTTCTTTCACCAGTGTCAGCAAGTTACGCTTACTCATCAGTGTATAGCTAAGATTCAATTTATTGAATTCCGTTTGACGGGGACGATGGTCGTTCAGGTCTTTCCCTTCTTTCAACCAGTCGATAAAGAGATCGTAAAGCGGGCGGTGCACAACGAACTCGAGCGTACACAGGGAATGGGTAACTCCTTCGAAGAAGTCACTTTGTCCGTGGGCGAAGTCGTACATCGGATAGGCTTTCCATGTGGTGCCTGTGCGGTGGTGCGGGTGTTTTACCACACGATAGATGATCGGATCGCGGAAGTGCATATTGGGATTAGCCATGTCAATCTTTGCACGGAGCACCATAGCGCCTTCTTCGATCTCACCGCTATTCATCTTTTTGAAAAGTTCGAGGCTTTCTTCGATAGGACGATTCCGGTACGGACTTTCCACACCCGGTTGGGTAGGAGTTCCTTTTTGCTGTGCAATCTGTTCGGAAGTCTGCTCATCGATATATGCTTTTCCTTCTTGTATAAGGCGGATAGCGAAGTCCCATAATTGCTGGAAGTAGTCGGAAGCATAATACTCATTTCCCCATTGGTAACCTAACCATTGGATATCTTCCTTGATAGCTTCTACGTATTCCACATCTTCCTTGGTAGGGTTTGTGTCGTCGAAACGAAGGTTACATACACCTCCATGTGCTTCTGCAATGCCAAAATCAAGGCAAATAGCTTTGGCATGACCGATGTGAAGGTATCCGTTAGGCTCGGGCGGGAAGCGCGTCTGCACTTTTCCTCCATTTTTACCTTCTTTCAAATCTTTCTCTACTGCTTGCTCAATAAAGTTCAAGCTTTTCTTTTCACCTGCTTCTTCGTTTTTTATATCTGTCATAACGGTAAGTGTGTTAGCTCTATTTAAGAGCTGCAAAAGTAACAATAAAAAGTGGAAATGAGAAAAACGGAGCCATAGAATTAAAAAAAATCCAGAATAATGGAGTAGGTTTTTTTATCCATTCCGTCTTTATTATAAAACGAACTCTAATTTATGCAGAAAAAAGACACTATACAAGATAAAGATAATGAACGTGATCCGTTGATTTCCTATTTCCGGACTTTGGAGAAAGAAGTACCCGAAGCGGATATAGAAAAACGCTGGAATGCTTTAATGCAAAATGTAAATCGCGAGCCTGTTTCCAAACGACACAGGTATTTGCGAATATATATGTTAGCGGCAGGGGTGGCTGCTTTATTTGCAGGTATCGCCTGGGGAACAAAAATATATATGGATCATCATTCACATTCCATAGATACTGCTATTGCATTATTGGAACAATGTACGACTGATACGGTGCAACAGGTGCTTCTTATCACTCATGCACAGCAACGGATAGAAGTGGATAAAGGCGCCCGTATCAGTTATTCGCAGGAAGGAGAGGCTTCGGTCAATGAGCAGCAAGTGGAAAGTAAACCGCAAAAGACGGAGTATAACCAATTGATTGTTCCTAAAGGGAAAACATCGCGGTTGATACTGGCTGACGGGACTTCGCTGTATGTAAACGCTGGTACTAAGGTAGTATATCCTAGTGTGTTTGAGGGTAAATCCCGTGAAATCTATGTAGACGGCGAGATTTTCATTGATGTCAAGAAGGATACTGAAAAACCATTTATTGTGAAAACTTCCGGTTTTGATATCCGTGTGACGGGAACTGCTTTCAATGTCGATGCTTACAAAGCAATGCGTGAGGCAGAAGTGGTCTTGGTGCGTGGCTCTATCATAGTGAAAGATCATGCAAATAAGGAGACTGCCGTAAAACCGAACGAGTTGTTGAAATTATCCGAAGGGGTGGCTAATGTCAAACGTTCTGTTAATGCGGAAGAATATACGGCATGGACGAAAGGACACTTTCCTTTGGAAGGGCGTGATATGAGTACTATATTGCAACGACTTTCCCTCTATTATGGTTGTGAAATTACTTGTGATCCGTCTATCGAAAATTTCCCTTTACAAGGAACGATTGATTTAAGTGTGCCACTGCAAAAGGTTCTTGAAAGAATTTCAAAAATACACCCTATCGGTATCCGTGCAACTGCTAATGGATATTATTTGTTTATTAACCGAAATACTAATCTTTAAAAACACACGATGCCTATGAAAAAGAAAAAGTAACACTTCACTCAAATTCTGGTAGAAGATATAGTCAAAGACTGCTCTACCTTTAATCTTTTAATTTATTTTATTAATCCCTCGTGGTATTTTTCATTCAAATAAAAAAAGCCCGGATAACCTCACATTATCCGAGCCTGGATGAATGACATTTTATGCCATGAGCATCTAAATTATTATGCAAAAATATGGATTATTTTAGAAGAAAACAAATTTCGGCAATGTTATTGTTCTTTGCATTGCTTCTTCCGATTTCCATGGTTGCCATGGAACAAAACAATGGAGTATTTTCATTCAAATTACAGGATGTTACTGTGAAAGATATATTCAAGTATATCGAGAAAAACAGTGAATATATCTTTTTATATTCTACGGATAAAAACTTATTGAAAAAAATCAATGTGGATGTCAATAAGAAAGATATTACTCAAGTTTTGGATGAAATATTAAAGAACACAACACTAATCTATGATATAGACGGGAAGCAGATAATTATACGAGAGAAAAACGCTTCCGAAAAATCGCAGCAAAAGACAACGCAAAAGAAAAAAACAATTCGTGGAATCGTTTCCGATGATAGCACACAGGAACCTATTATCGGAGCTACTATAAGGGTGAACGGAAGTATGACAGGAACTACCTCGAATATAGAAGGTGACTTTGTTTTGGAATGTGCTGTGGGAGATACCTTGACTGTTTCCTTTGTTGGTTATCAGGATCGGTCGGTTTTGGTAAAGAGTGGTAATATTTATGCTATTGCTTTAAAAGAGTCTGCAGCAGAACTGGGAGAGGTAGTCGTTACTGCATTTGGTGTAGGGCAGAAGAAAGAATCGCTTGTGGGATCTATTCAGCAGATCAAGCCGCAGGAACTTAAAGTACCTTCTTCGAGTTTGAGTACTGCTTTTGCAGGACGTATGGCCGGTGTGATAGCGGTGCAACGCAGTGGTGAACCGGGAGCTGATGGTGCTAACTTTTGGATCCGTGGTAAATCGACCTTCAATGGTAACACTTCTGCTTTGATTATCATGGATGGGGTTGAAATTAGTTCAACGGAATTGAATGCGTTGGATCCTGAGGTTATTGAAAGTTTTTCTATTCTGAAAGATGCTACTGCTACGGCGTTGTATGGTACACGTGGTGCCAATGGAGTGATGATTGTTGCGACTAAAAACGGTAAGAATCTGGATAAGCCTATTATTAATTTTCGGTTGGAAGGAGCTATATCTACAATGACGCGTGTGCCCAATATGGTTGACGGTCCCACGTATATGAAAATGTTTAATGAAGCGGTATCGCGTCCGGGATGCGATGTAAGCCCTTATTCACAGGAAAAAATTGACGGTACTATTGCAGGATTGAATCCTTATATTTATCCTAATGTAGATTGGTTTGATGAAATATTTAATAAGAGTGCTTTTTCTGAACGTGCCAATTTTAATATACGTGGAGGTAGTTCGAAAATGGATTACTTTATGAGTGCCAGTTTCAAGCATAGTAACGGACATTTAAAGTCATTAAGCAAGGACTATTTTTCATATAATAATAATGTGCGTAATTATAATTACGACTTTATAAACAATTTGAATATTAGTGCGACCAGAACTACTAAAATATCTTTAGGGTTGAATCTTTCTGTTGCCGATAAGAAATCTCCTTTAATGGATGTGAATGATATTTTCCAACTTTCTATGGAAGCAAATCCGGTAGATTTTCCAGTACGTTTTCCTGCAAATATGTCAGACCGTGATTTTGTTTTATGGGGAGACAAACCTGGTGGCATTCATGGACAAGGATGGTATAGAAATCCGGTGGCGGAATACGTGACAGGATACAAAACAAATTTGCGTACTACTATTACTGCTAATTTCAAATTGGCACAAGAATTAGATATGATTACTAAGGGTTTGAAATTTACAGGATTATTTTCATTTAAAAATTATAGTAGTTCATCTACAGAACGTAGTGCTAGCTATAACCATTACTATATGTCTTCTTATGATCCTTCATCCATGGAATATAAAATAACCCGTATTGGTGACGAACAAAGTACCGCATTGACAAATGACGGTAGTCGGAACGGGGATAGGAAAATGTATTTTCAGGCTATCTTGGACTATAATCGTATTTTTAAAGAAGTACACGATTTGAATATTATGTTCCTTTATAATCAGGAACAATATGATATTAATGGTCCTACTACACTTTTTTCATCTTTGCCGCAACGGAAGCAAGGAGTAGCTGGACGTGTATCTTATTCTTATGATGGCCGTTATTATATTGAGGGAAATTTTGGTTATAACGGTTCGGAGAATTTCGCTAAAGGACATCGATTTGGCTTTTTCCCTTCAATAGCTGTTGGTTATAACATCTCAAATGAAAAATTCTGGCAGCCAATAAAACCGGTCATTTCAAATCTGAAAATCAGAGGTTCGTGGGGATTGGTTGGCAATGATGCTACGAATGCAGGGCGCTTTGCTTATATGGAAGATCTTGTATTGGGTGGTAGCGATTCCTATACGACGGGTATTAGGCAAGATACGTATTATTCCGGTCCGTCATGGAATAGATATTTTAACCCTGATTTAACTTGGGAAGTTGGTGAAAAAATTAATTTGGGGCTTGATTTACAGTTATTCAATGACTTTAATCTGACATTTGATATATTTAGAGAAAAGCGCCGTGATATTTTTATGACCCGTGAAAATTCCATTCCGGAAATTGTTGGTACAGGTGAAACTAAAATTACTTCCAACAATGGAGAAATGGAGAACAAAGGATTAGATTTAGCTATAGACTACAATAAACAAATCACGAAAGATTTTTTCCTTTCTTTCAAAAGTACATTGACTTTTGCTCGTAACAAGGTCTTGAAAATGGATGAGCCTCCGTATTTTGAATATCCGGGATTGTCCGATGTAGGGCATCCATTGGGTACTTACTGGGGATATGTAGCTGATGGACTTTTCCCCGACCAAGAAACTATTGACAATTCTCCGCGCCAAGATTTAGGTTATACACCACAGCCGGGTGATATTAAATATGTAAATCAGCCTAATGCAAAAGGAGAATATGATAATGTAATTAATAGTAATGATCGTGTGGCTATTGGTCATCCTTATGATCCGGAGCTTGTATATGGTTTCGGCCCTTCTATGAAGTGGAAAAACTGGGACTTTTCTTTCTTTTTCCAAGGAGTCGCTCGTACCTCTTTCATGATGTATGGTATGCATCCCTTTGGTACAACGAGTATTAAAAATATGTTACAATTTGTGGCTGATGATCATTGGAGTGTTGATAATCCTAATCCAAATGCAGCGTATCCACGCTTGACTAAAGATAGTAATGGTAATAACGATCAGTATTCTACTTATTGGTTAAGGAATGCAGCTTTCTTGAAATTAAAAAATGCGGAGATAGGTTATACTTATAAAGGTATGCGCTTTTATTTAAGTGGGGTCAACTTACTGACATTTTCTCCTTTCAAGCATTGGGATCCTGAAATGGGAGGTGGTAATGGTCTTTATTATCCTACCCAGAGAGTGTTCAATATTGGTTTTCAAATGACCATACAGTAATCAAACGATACAAAATTATAAAACTATGAAACTTAAATATTTGTTCTGTGGACTTTTTTTGCTAGGCTTGTCAGCTTGTAACTATTTGGATATTGTACCAGATGAAGTTGTGAAAGAAGAAGATTCTTACGAAACTCCGGATTTGGTACGGAATTACCTTTATTCATGTTATTCTTTTCTTCCTACCAACAGAGCGATTAGTAATAATGCTTATTGGATGATGTGTGGGGCGGAAACTTCTTTTTATCGTAAAGAAATGTTTTCTACTTTTAATGAAGGTACATACGGGCCTTCCAGTCTGCACATGACTTCTGATACATGGTCTCCTATCTGGGAAGGTATCCGGCAGTGCTATATGTTTCTGGATATCCTGGATAAGGCAAAAAATCTGGTTCCTACAGATAAGCAACATTATCGTGGCGAAGCTAATTTTTTGATAGCTTATTATCATTTTCTGTCCTTGCGTTCTTACGGTCCTACATGTATTATTGATAAACTTTATGACCCAAAGTTGGATGTTGAAGAATTTCCTGAACGTAGTAGTTATGATGAGGTGGTAGAGTTCATAAATCGCAAGCTTGATGAAGCTTTTCCTGATTTGGCTACCACATATTCCGGAAAAGATTTTGGGCGAGCTACACAAGTAGCTGTCTATGCATTGAAATCCCGGCTTTATTTATATGCGGCTTCACCGTTATTTAATGGTAACAGTGAGATGTATGCCGATTTTAAAAGTAAGAAAGACGGACGCCATTTGATTGCACAGGAATACTCGGAAGACAAATGGAGAAAAAGTGCGGAAATCTCTTTGCAGGCTATTACAGAACTGGAAAAACTGAATTTCCGGCTTTATGATGATAATGATGCAGGTACTCCTGACGATAATCGTCCGGGATTATCTAATCCGGCACAACGTAGAATACGTTATTCTGTGATTGATTTTTCAAATCCAAGTCCGGAAGTCATTTGGGCTGATACCCGGAAAGAAGGATACTATGATATTCAGAATCGGTCTATTCCTCGCCAATATATTGACATTGTGTATGATGGTTCAGGCGGTATAGCGCCTACATTGCAAATGGTGGAATCGTTTTATACAAAGAATGGATTGCCAATGGATAAAGATAAGACGTATGATTATGACGGGAGGTTTAATATTGTTGAGCTACCGGTGAATTATGACGGAAACAATTACTCGAATGTTAGTAATGGTACTTCTATAAAAATGCATCTTGACAGAGAGCCGCGTTTTTATGCAAACATAGGTTTTCATCATGGTTTCTATGAAATCACGCAGTATGACGGCGAGATAACGAGTGATGATCCTGCCAAGCGGGTCATTGTGGAGGAATTACGCAATAATGACCGTCATGGTAAGCGAAATCAAGACCTTTATTATTCTGTTACCGGATATCATAACAAAAAACTGGTGCATCCTTCGTATGAAGATGGCGTGGTGCACTATCCGCTACCTCTTTTCCGTATGGCTGAAATGTATTTGAATTATGCAGAAGCCTTGGTGGAGATTGGAGAATTGGATAAAGCTAAAGATTATATCGATAAAGTGCGTGTACGTGCGGGCATTCCCAAAGTAGACGAGGCCTGGGATAATTTTTCTACTAACCCCGGTTACCAAGACACAAAAGAAGGATTGAGGGAGATTGTCAGACAGGAACGTTCTCTTGAATTTTATCTTGAAGGTCAGAAGTTCTTTGATATTCGTCGGTGGAAAATTGCAGAGAAATATTTGGGGATACCCGATTTAGGTTTGAATGTGGCTGCCAATGATGATGCAGGATTCTTCCAGGTAAGAGAGATTCCTTTGATCCGTAATTTCCATAAAGGACAGTACTTAATGCCTATTCCGATGAAGGAAACTAATAAAATGCCACAATTAGTGCAGAATCCATATTATAATTGATTCTCTCTCTCTTAACTTTTTTATTTAGTGGCCGGGTCGACCGCAGTTATTCTTTGGTCTTCCCGGCCCTACTTTTTATAATAAGTATTATGAAGACATTGTTATATACTATTTTTTTTAGTTTGTTTGGAATACATTTATTGGCACAATCCAACAAGGCTGTCTGTTTGGACGGTAAAGACAATAATCTGCGTATAGGTATGGATACCTTATGCCGCCATTGGACATTGGAAGCATGGATTAAACCTGATAATAATGAATGGAAGTCGCAGGAAGTGATTATTGGCGGTGGAGAATACAGTGAACTCAATTCGTTGGACTATCTGCCGTTGGTGATAGATCATGGACGATTGTGCAATGTAGCTACAGGATTGGTTGGGGAAGAAATTCCTAAAGGAAAGTGGACGCATGTAGCAGCAGTCTGTAATGGACGTTGTACCTTGTTATATATTAATGGCCGGGAAGTCGCTCGTAAAGATACTGCCACTGTCATTTTACCCGGAGCAATCGGAATCAATGAATCATCAGAGAGCGCTTTTGGTGGTTGCATTGATGAAGTGCGCATTTGGAAAACAGGATTGACGGAAAAGGAATTGAATGAATGGATGTATCGTCCGGTCACAGCACGGCACAGTCAGTTTGATTGTTTGAAAGGTTATTATAATTTTGATGATTTATCGGAGGATATCTCTATCAATAGAGCTGCGGAGGGACGGTTGTCATTTCATTTGCGTAACGGCCGTCTGGAGCAATATAAGTCTGCCCCTTTAGCTTATGCGGTTGAAAATGATAACCCTTTATTTCGTGCGGAATATGGAGAACAAGAATTGTTCAAGGTAGTGGCTTTGCCTGCCGAATGGGATGTTGACCGGGGAAAACGAGACTTTCAACTGTTAAAACTACGTATAGAGACTCAAGGTGAACAGTCGCCTAAAGCGGTAAAAGAACTGGTGCTTGATTTTGGAAATTGTACTTCGTTGAAAGATATCGAACGGATCCATATTTATAATACCGGGTCGAAACCTCGTTCGAATGTACGGATTGAATTGGTAAAAGGCGGATTGGTCCCGAAATCCGGAAAGATGAAGATACGTCTTTCGGAAAACGAATCCACGCGGTTGAAACATGGTACCAACTATCTATTAGTTACGGTCGATGTCAATGCTGAGGCTGTATTGGGTAATTGCTTGGGAGTAAACGTTCAGTCTGTAAAAATAGGCCGTCGTTCTATTACTCCCATATTATCCGATGATTGTCTCCCGGTAATGATTACATCTGATAGCCGGAATAATAAGAAATATCTGAAAGTACTCCAATGGAATATCTGGCACGGAGGTAAACATTTGGGCAAAGATGGGCGCGAACGTATTATCGATCTGATTAAGCAGTCCGGTGCTGATGTTGTTACTATGCAAGAAGGATACGGTTCGCAAGAAATGATAGCAAAAGCTATCGGATTTAATTTGCAGACTCCTTCTCCAGGGGATAATTTGTGTTTGTTTAGCCGTTATCCTATACAGAAAATTAAGACGAAGAATACTTTTTATTCAAACCCTGCTATAATCACGCTCCCTTCCGGGAAAAAGGTGTATGTGAATGCTTGCTGGTTGCGTTATGCCTACCGGCCGGAATATACTTGTTATTATGCTAATTATGGAATGGATACTCATAGGTGGGCTGCGGAGGATAGTATATTAGCTTTGGTCGATATGAAACGTCTGTTGGAGAATGACTTGATTCCTTATGTGGATTCTTCTATGCCGGTCATTATCGGTGGGGACTTTAATTCGTGCAGCCATTTGGATTGGACGTATAAGGCGGCTCCTATTCATTTCGGATATATAGCTGAGGAACTGCCCGTGTCACGTTATATGCTTGATAAAGGTTTTAGGGATACTTTCAGAGAGATAAACCCGGATGAATTGGAGCGGGGAGAAGGAACGTATGCGGTCATTTTCGGACAGTCGCAGACTTCTCGTGTTGATTTTATTTATAGTAAAGGTAATGGAATAAAAACTGTTGCTTCGAAGATTGTACGTACAATGCCTGAGATAGATGACGTATGGCCTGGAGACCATGCTGCTGTATTAACAGTGTTCGAACTTGAATAGAAAGGAGGAAATTGTGAAAATATATAATATCATAAGATTAGCTGGATTCATTGGAGTTTGGTTGTTTCTATTGCAATCTTGTAAAGATGAGGAACAATTAAATTCAAAATTTGAAATTGAGGGAACTGCTTTGCAACAGAGCTTGGACGGGAATGCTTCTACCGTTGTCGTTCAGGTAAAGACTACGCTTCCTATGTCGGATTGGCAGGTGGAAAGTGATGCGGACTGGCTTAAAGTTTATAAAGAGGCTGATCCGGAAAAAGGACAGGTTATAGTGATGAAGGCAGAGTCTAATAATACTCGTGATAATAGAACTGCTACGATATCCGTAACATCTGCTATTCATGATTATACGATTACGGTGTTACAGTTTTCTACCTTCGAGGTGCCTGAAGATATCCAGGTAAAGGTTATTGGAGGCAAAGATTCGGAACATCAAAATGGTCGTGGAATTGAATGTTCTTTTGACGGAAAGTTTACTCCTGAAGCTGATGGCTATCATTCTTTATTTGGAAAATCAGCAAATTTTCCAGTGTCGCTCGAATATTATTTTGAACCGGATACAGAGATTGATTATGTGATTTATCATACCCGTGCCGGCAATGGTAATTTTGGTCGGGTGGAAGTTTATACGGCCACTGATATCGGACATACTGATTGGGTGAAATATGGGGAATACGATTTTCGTGGACAAGATATGGCGTCACGGGTTTTGTTTGACGCGACAAAGCGTGTTAGCGGCATTAAATTTATGGTATATTCAGGATATAATAACTTTGTGAGTTGTGATGAAATGGAGTTTTTCCGATATAATAAAGAAAGCTCGGTGAATGACCAATTACTTAAAGTCTTCACAGATCTTTCATGTACTGCCTTGAACGAAGGTGTCACAGAAGATGTTATCAATGAATTGCCGGGATACTTTGCCCGTTTGGCTTTAGCTCTGTATAATGATACATACGATACACATGAGAAAGAGTTCCGAATCAGAAAGTATGCCCCGTACAGTGATGTTGTCGAATGGGCAGACAAATTGATGACTAAAAAATATGGCAATCTTGATAATCCTACCGGTATATCGGTGGAGAAAGATGAAGAAATCATCGTATTGGTCGGAGATACATACGGACAGCAACTCTCTTTGCAAGTAATAGGAGAGACTTATACGAATGATGAAGAAGATAGAGGTTGGATAGTCAACTCAAGTGGTTCTATTTATTTTCTATCTCCGGGTATAAACAAATTGACGATGAAAGAATCCGGGCAATTATTTGTGATGTATACAGCTATGCTCAATGATGACAGGGCTAAACCTGTAAACATTCATATTCCTTCAGGTAGTGGAAAAGTGACCGGCTTTTTTGATTTGAAAGATCATAAGACGGATCAGAAATATGCACAGTTGTTGGCTGCGGCAAACCATAAGTATTTTTGTGTTCGTGGTAATAAGATCATGTTTTATTTCCATACTGAAAAATTACGGAGTTTTGTTCCCGATAGAATACTTTCCGCCATTAACTTGTGGGATGATATTGTTGGCTGGGAACAGGAATTAATGGGGATTGAAGATGTATGGCCTTCACAAATGAATAATCATATTTTTGCTATTTCACCGGAATATGGGTATATGTGGGCGTCGGATTATCGTGTGGCTTTTGTTTATACTTATCTTGATAATATCTTATTGAGGGATAATGTAATGGCAGATAAAGATAATGCCTGGGGACCTGCACATGAGATCGGACACATTCATCAGAAAGCGATAAACTGGCCTGGTTGTACTGAATCTTCCAATAATTTATTTTCTAATTATGTGCTTTATAAATTAGGCAAATATTGTTCTCGTGGTAGTGAACTTTTTCATTTGGCTGATGCGCGTTTTGTAGAAGGACAGGCTTGGTTCGACATGGGAAACCCACATCACATGAATGAAGATACCGAAATCCATATGCGTATGTATTGGCAACTGTGGAATTATTATCATCGGTGTGGTTATAATGAAAAATTTTGGCAAACGCTTTTCCAATTATTACGGGCAGATCGTATTGATGAGAATAACCCGGGAGCTGCTCAATTGAAGTTAGCGGTAAAGGCTTCACAGGCTGCTCATGAGGATTTGAGTGACTTTTTTGAATTGTGGGGATTCTTTATACCGGGAAAGGGGGTCATCGAACAATATGGAACTTATGATTATCTTGTAACAGAGGAAATGATTCGGAAAGCAAAGGCGGAAATGTCTATCTATCCTAAACCGAAACACGCGTTTCAATATATTGAAGACCGTAAAGCTGGAGATATTGGTTTGGATAGTGAGCCTTCGGATGTCGGGTATTATACACAGTTTAAAGGTAGTGTAAAACCGGTCAGCAGTGAAGTATATTGCACGGTTAACGGTCGTAGATATTCAGTGAAGAATGGAGAGAATGCTGTGGCTTTCGAGTTACGTCGTGGGGCAGCGGACGGTGACCTGCTTTATTTTTTTAATATGTATGGGTATGATATACCTGGTGGAATTGATCTGGCTGATGCTAAGCTTTATGCAGTCCAGGCCGATGGGAGGCGTGTAGAAATACCTGTTCGTTAATATATTCGTCAGATATTAATGTTTTAGAAAAACCTTCATTTTCGGATATTTACAAAATAAATCCGTCGATGAAGGTTTCTCTATTTTTCGGATATCTGCCCGAACTGTATGCGTAGCTTGCGGATAGATTTGGCAAGGGAGTTCATAGATGATTGCGGATTGATATCCAACACTTCGCTAATCTCTTTATGAGTTAATCCCTTTATGTAAAATAAATAAAGAATTTGTTTCTGTTGATTGGGCAAAGAATTGATTGTCTGCAATAAGGTTTGATATTTTTGCAGTTCCTCATCATTTTTAGAAAAGAATGTCTTGAATACTTCAGCATCATCAGGAATTAAGAATTCCATATCATCGATGCTGACTATATCTTTTTGGGCTGCGTAATAATCGTAGATTATATTACGCATAGCACGGAGTAGGTATATCTTTATATTAGAAATGTTATCGATATTTTCACGTTTACAAAGTTTAGTGAATATTTCTTGGATAAAGTCCTGAACCAACTCAGAATCGTTGGTTAGTTTTAATCCATAGTTATACAACAAATTATAGTACTTCTTATAAGAAAGTTCTAGTATGTATAGTAGTTTATCTTTTTTTCCATGAAAAACCTTTGCAGCAAGGTCTTTTTCCTCAAATTCCATATTTAATGCTCTGGTAATAATTATATTCATCGGCTATATTATGAAAAAAAAAGGAATAAAACCTCAAAAATAGAAAAAAAGTTTAGACTATCTGCCAATTGCTTTCTAATTCAGGTTTTTAACACATCTTCTGATAGATACGGATGTGATTACTTAACCGGAATATAGCCGCTCTTTTTTATAATCTCCTGTCCTTCGGGTGAAAGAATAAACTGAATCAAGGGGGTGACTGCCTCTTTGTTTTTTACATTGTAATAGTAATAAAGAGGGCGCACGATCGGATATGTTTTGTTGGTGGCATTTTCTACCGAAGGCGTAGCATAATGGCTTCCGTCATAGGATACGGAGAGAGTCTTGATACGTGGAGATACATAGGCCAGACCGACATATCCGATGGCTCCTTTTGTCTGGCTGACAGACTGGATAATGGCACCGGTGGCAGGCATGGAAAGGCTGCTCGACATATAATTTTTGTTTTTCAATACGCTTTCCTTGAAAAATTCGTAAGTTCCGGAAGATGTTTCACGGGAGTACACTACTATTTTGCGGTCGTCTCCGCCCACTTGTTTCCAGTTGGTGATCTTTCCACGGAAAATGTCTTCCAATTGCTGGCGGGTAAGTTGTTTCACAGGATTGGAAGGATGTACCACTACGGCAAGAGCATCATAGGCTACAATGATTTCGTCTACATCCTGTCCGGCTTCCTTGATTTTCATCTTTTCGCTGAACTTGATCGGACGGGAGGCCATGGCGATGTCCGTTGTGTTATCCATTAAAGCGGAGATACCTACACCGGTTCCTCCGCCGGTCACTGTGACACGGGCGTCAGGGTGCTGGTTCATAAACCGTTCTGCTGTCTGCTGGGCGACAGGCAATACAGTGTCGCTGCCTTTGATACGTTGTGCATTGACACTAAGAGAGAGTAGGGAAAAGGCGATTAATAAGTTTCTTCTCACTTTCATAAATTATTCTTTTTATTGCTGGTGCAAATAAAACAATTGGATATTACATTCTTGTTTCATGTAGGGTGGAAATAGATGTTGTAATACAAATGTAATATGATTGAAACATTTCCTTCAAACGTTAGTCACATCCCCTTAATAAGGAGATGCTTTCTTTGCATCAGAATTCAAATAGGTATGAAAAAGTTTTTTGAAAAGATTATAGAAGGTGTCCTGACTTGTAGCGGTTTCGTAACGAGTATTACAATTCTGCTTATCGTTCTTTTCCTGTTTACTGAAGCTTTCGGGCTATTCAAAAGTAAAGTGATTGAAGAAGGATATGTGTTGGCGCTGAATAAGAGTAATAAGGTAAGCGTGCTGACTCCGGCGCAGATAAAGAATGTTTTCGATGAGGAGATAACGAACTGGAAAGAACTCGGCGGGAAAGACCTGCCTATCCGGGTTTTCCGTCTGGAGGATATAACACAGTATTATACCGAAGAAGAACTCGGCCCCGCTTATGAATATGCAGGTGAGAAGATAACGGAACTAGTGGAAAAGATGCCGGGTATTGTGGCATTTGTTCCGCAGAAGTTTATCGTTCATCCTGACTCGGTGCATCTTATAGAGGATAACACGATCTCGGTAAAGGATGTTTTTGCAGGTGCCGAATGGTTTCCGACGGCAACTCCGGCAGCACAGTTCGGATTTCTGCCTTTGATTGCCGGTACGTTGTGGGTAAGCTTGTTTGCTATTCTTTTTGCATTACCGTTCGGACTTTCGGTTTCTGTTTATATGTCCGAAGTGGCAAATCCGAAGGTACGGAGCTGGCTGAAACCTATTATTGAATTATTGAGTGGTATTCCTTCCGTTGTATACGGCTTTTTCGGATTGATCGTTATTGTTCCGTTGATTCAGAAACTGTTTGATCTTCCGGTGGGCGAGAGTGGATTGGCAGGAAGTGTCGTGCTGGCTATTATGGCATTGCCTACCATAATTACGGTGACGGAGGATGCGATGAAAAACTGTCCGCGTGCTATGCGGGAGGCGAGTCTGGCATTAGGAGCTTCGCAATGGCAGACTATATATAAGGTAGTGATTCCTTATTCTATTTCGGGGATTACTTCCGGAGTAGTGCTTGGCATCGGACGGGCTATCGGTGAAACAATGGCGGTGTTAATGGTGACGGGTAATGCTGCCGTAATTCCGACTACTATTCTCGAACCGTTACGTACCATTCCGGCTACCATTGCGGCGGAATTGGGAGAAGCTCCTGCCGGTGGTCCACATTATCAGGCCTTGTTTATGTTGGGCGTCGTGCTGTTCTTCATCACACTAATTATTAACTTTAGCGTGGAATACATTTCTTCTAAAGGATTAAAACGTAGTAAATAAAATGGAAATTTGTAGTAATAATAAGGCTAAACATCGTTCGCAGAAGCTGGCTTTCGGAATTTTCCGCTTGTTGAGTCTTTGTATTGTGCTGATACTCTTTGCAATTCTCGGGTTTATTATATATAAAGGCAGTGGTGCTATCAGTTGGGAGTTTATCACTTCAGCACCTACGGACGGTATGAGGGGTGGAGGTATCTGGCCGGCTATCGTAGGTACTTTTTATCTAATGGTAGGTAGTGCGTTGTTTGCTTTCCCGGTAGGTGTGATGAGTGGCATCTACATGAATGAGTATGCGCCGAAAGGAAAATTGGTACGCTTTATCCGGGTAATGACGAATAACCTGAGTGGTATTCCCTCTATTGTGTTCGGTTTGTTTGGTATGGCATTGTTTGTCAATTATATGGGCTTTGGTGACAGTATCCTAGCGGGTTCTTTGACGTTAGGCTTACTTTGTGTACCTTTGGTGATACGTACTACGGAAGAAGCGTTGAAGGCTATTCCGGATAGTATGCGTGAAGGTAGCCGGGCATTGGGAGCAACAAAGTTGCAAACGATCTGGCATGTAATTCTGCCTATGGGAATGCCGAACATTATCACCGGGCTGATTCTGGCTTTAGGGCGTGTTTCGGGTGAAACGGCTCCTATTCTTTTTACTTGCGCCGCTTACTTCCTGCCGCAGTTGCCGACCGGTATTCTTGACCAGTGTATGGCGTTGCCTTATCACTTGTATGTGATTTCGACCAGTGGAACGGATATGGAGGCGCAGTTGCCGTTAGCTTATGGCACTGCATTGGTCCTGATTGTGATTATCCTACTGGTGAATCTGCTGGCTAATGCTTTGAGGAAATATTTTGAAAAAAGAGTAAAGACGAATTAAATAATATATGGATACAGTAAAAATAGATGCGCGTGATGTGAATTTCTGGTATGGTGATTTCCATGCTTTGAAAGGAATCAGTATGCAGATTGAGGAAAAATCGGTTGTTGCGTTTATCGGGCCTTCCGGTTGTGGAAAGTCTACCTTTCTCCGGCTTTTCAACCGGATGAATGATTTGATTCCCGCTACCCGCTTGGAGGGGGAGATTCGTATTGACGGACAGAATATATATGCGAAAGGAGTGGAAGTGGACGAACTTCGTAAGAATGTGGGAATGGTGTTCCAGCGTCCTAATCCTTTTCCGAAAAGTATCTTCGAGAATGTGGCTTATGGACTTCGTGTGAATGGAGTGAAGGATAATGCATTCATTCGTCAACGGGTGGAAGAAACGCTGAAAGGGGCTGCGCTTTGGGATGAAGTGAAAGATAAACTGAAAGAATCGGCCTATGCTTTGTCCGGCGGGCAGCAGCAGCGTCTTTGTATCGCTCGTGCAATGGCGGTATCTCCTTCAGTGTTGTTGATGGATGAGCCTGCTTCTGCACTCGACCCTATTTCTACGGCTAAAGTGGAAGAATTGATTCACGAATTAAAGAAGGACTATACGATTGTGATTGTAACGCATAATATGCAGCAGGCAGCTCGTGTAAGTGATAAGACTGCGTTCTTTTATATGGGTGAAATGGTGGAATTTGACAATACGAAGAAGATTTTCACGAATCCGGAGAAAGAGGCTACGCAGAATTATATTACAGGACGTTTCGGATAGTTTGTACCGGAATGGCGGGGATAAATAGGAATATTAACACTTATATATAATAGACTATGGTAAAGTTTATAGAATCGGAACTCATTCTATTGAAGAAGGAAATTGACGAGATGTGGACGTTGGTGTATAATCAGCTTGACCGTGCCGGGGAGGCTGTTTTGACACTCGACAAGGAGTTGGCGCAACAGGTAATGGTCCGTGAACGCCGGGTGAATGCCTTCGAACTAAAAATAGACAGTGATGTGGAAGATATTATCGCACTATACAATCCGGTAGCAATCGACCTTCGTTTTGTATTGGCTATGCTGAAGATTAATACGAATCTGGAACGCTTGGGAGACTTTGCGGAAGGGATTGCCCGTTTCGTGATACGTTGCAAAGAACCGGTGCTTGACGCTGAGTTAATGACGCGTCTGCGTTTGGGTGAGATGCATGCTGAGGTACTTTCAATGTTGGAACTGGCAAAACGTGCCTTGCATGAGGAGAGTATTGAAATGGCAACTACCGTATTCGGCAAAGATAATCTGCTGGACGAAATCAACGCACAGGCAACGGGAATCCTTGCCGATTATATCATTGAACATCCTGAAACAGTACATACGTGTGTGGATTTGGTGAGCGTTTTCCGTAAATTGGAACGTTCCGGCGACCACATTAATAATATCGCCGAAGAGATTGTTTTCTTCATTGACGCCAAGGTATTAAAGCATAGCGGAAAGATAGACGAGAACTATCCGAATAGATAATTTTTTGCAGTTTTTTAAACAGAAATTAGGGCTCCTTAAAATTTTATCCTATATTTGTCTCCTATAACGGGTAAGTTACAGGCGTTTTTGCGTCAAATGATAATAAATCCAAAGAATTTTCAAAAAGATGTTATATGACATGTTTTATAATTTGGAGAGTATCAGTAAAAGCGACTATATTTGCACCGTTATCCTGAAAACAATCTTTTTACCTTAAAAAAAACTAATACCTATTGAAAACTGAAAAATGGAGCTTTGTGAAAAGCCCCATTTTTTTTTGCTCTTATTTTCTAAGCTGCTTCCTTATTCGTATCTTTGACCCTTGCATTAAGAGAGTACTTTCAATTGTAAAATCGTAAATAGTAAATAGAATTATGTTTTCTGGAATCGTAGAAGAATATGCTACTTTGGTAGCACTGGTGAAA
>CAUHML010000023.1 GCA_959606905.1 uncultured Bacteroides sp.
TTTGGGAACGATATAAAAAAGAAAGAATGGTAGAATTGGCTTTCGAACAACATCGTTTCTGGGATGTTCGCCGTTGGAAAGAAGGTGGCTTCACTAAAATCGGGCGTATGCAGATTACCCAAAAAGAGGATGGAAACTTCCTCTATGAGCGGACAAATAAATCATTGGTTTGGGATGATAAAATGTATTTCTTTCCGATTCCGGCTTCGGAAATGCGTAAGAATCCGAATCTGAGCCAGAATCCGGGTTGGTAAGTTTTATTAATGATAAAAGATAAAAGCTATGAAGTTGAATGTTAAATATATGATTGCAGCCTTTGCGCTTTTAGGACTGGTTGGCTGTGATAAGAATTTTGAAGAATTTGAAACATCGGGGGGAGGAAGTCCTGCTGCCGTTGAACTTTCTACGGTCGTGTCGGAGGCTTTGCCGGGACAGATTAAACTGACTTGGAAAGCACCGGAAGGAGATTACGCTTATATGCAGATTCGCTATTATGACCCTTTACAAAAGAAAAATATCTGTAAGATTGCTTCTAAAGGAACAACGGAAATGTTGATAGAAAATACTCGTGCTCGTTTCGGAGACTATACTTTTTATTTGCAGACCTTTAATGCGGCTCATGAAGCAGGAGCAGTTCAGGAATTGAAAGCACGGTCGGGAGCGATGCCGGCATCGTATACGGAGAAATCCCGTACACAGGTCAGTCTGATAGTAGACCAATTATCTTGTAATTATCCGGACGCGTCTGAAGGGTATTTTGACCGTTTGATAGATGGTAAAACGGCGGATCCCTCTTTTTTTCACACCAACTGGCATTCTCCGCAAGTTGACCTGCCGCATTATATACAGATCGATTTAAAGGAAGAACATGAAAATTTTGCATTCGAGTATTATACGCGGGATACAGGTAACACGGACGGATTCCCTACTTCTGCGGAATTACAGATTAGTACGGATGGTGAACATTGGGAAACTGTTTCTACTTTGAGTGGATTGCCCACAACACGTCAGACAAAATACGCTTCTGATTTTGTAATGCCGGGTAAGAAGTTTAAATATTTCCGTTTCAATGTATTGACAAGTTCGTTGAACAAGAAATATTTTCATATAGGGGAGATTGCCTTTTTTGATGCGGATATTGAAAAGTATGACCCGGAAACAGTTCCTTTGGATTAATTTAAAATGAGACTTATGATGAAAATGAATAAAATATGGATGGTCGCCTGTATGGCGGCCACCCTCATCGGTGGAGTATATGGCTGTGACGATGATAAAGATTTTAGTTATGAAGGTCAACTAGATCTGAATTTGTTGAATCTGACGCAAGCCCGTGAAGTGTGGGATGGTGCGGAATGTAACGTGACTACGGATTTACGGCAAAGTGAGGATGAAACGCCTGTTAAAAACTTTACTTATAAGTTGAGCTTGTCTCTTTATCAAGGACGCACAGCCGGACAAGAAGCTAAAGTTAGCTTGGTTGTGAATAAAGATACATTGAATAAAGTGCTAGCTAAGGTGGCGGAAGGAGGCATTTATGCAAAATATGACGGTGCGGAATTACTTCCAGAGTCCTATTATCATTTATCTTCTCAGACATTAACGCTACAAGCTGGTGAAACAAAATCGGATGCCGTATCAGTAACAGTCTATTCTAGTGAACTGGTTGCAGCTTGCCAGGAAGCGGAGAGGAATTTGTTGTATGTACTTCCGTTAGCGATTGAGGGCTCATCCTCTTATGGAATTAATTCTAAAACAAATACGTTGATGTTACTTTTCAATGTGACCTATGTAGAATCGGCTGAAGATGAAAAAGGACCGGAATATGTGCCTGATCCCAATGATGCACCGGAAACGACGGAAGAAGGACTGGTTTTGAAGTTTCATGATGAATTTAATGGAACGGGAGAGCCGGACTGGAATGTATGGCGTTGGGAAGAAGGCTTCCAACGTAATCAGGAATTGCAATGGTATCAGAAAGAAAATGCTATTTGTAAAGACGGGGCATTGATAATTACAGGAAAAGAGGAACGGGTAAAAAATACGAATTATGAAGCTGGAAGTAGCGACTGGAAAAAGAATCGTGAATATGCTGAGTATACTTCGAGCTGCCTGATTACAAAAGATTATAGATTCCGGAAAGGACGAATGCTCGTCAGAGCCAAGATTCCTACGGCAATGGGAGCATGGCCGGCTATCTGGACGACTGGTGGAAGCACTGACAGTTGGTGCTGGGAATGGCCGCTGGGAGGCGAAATTGATTTGCTTGAATATTATCTGGTAAATGGAAAGCCGAGCGTACACGCCAATGTTTGTTGGGGATCGGACACCCGTTGGAACGGCAAATGGCAGTCTTATAACAGGCCGGTTGCTGAATTTATAGCGAAAGATAAAGATTGGGGGAATAAGTATCATATTTGGCGTATGGACTGGTGCCTGGATGAGGACGAGAATACCTTGAGACTTTATTTGGATGACGAATTGATGAATGAAATTAAGGATTTGAAAGCGACTACAGGAAATGGATCTGGTGGACTGGATGATTGGTGGAGAGGATCATATCGTAATCCATATCTTGATGAAGGTAATAACGCGGGTAAAGAGAATGATGAAGGATTCGGACAATGTATCTGGTTGAATCTGGCTTTGGGATCCAATGGAGGTGAACCGGACTTGTCTAAGTTCCCGCTTGAATATCATGTGGATTATGTTCGTGTTTATCAGTTTGAATAAACGATAGGATTAAGCAATGGTATATTTGAAAAATTATTCAGTTATATTGCTGTTACTGACGACCTTGCCTTTGCTCGCAACTGCGCGGAATGACGATTGGAGGCTGGTCTGGAGCGATGAGTTTAATACGGAGGGGAGATTATCCCCTTCCGTATGGAACTATGAACAGGGTTATGTCCGCAATGAGGAGGCTCAATGGTATCAGCCGGACAATGCAGTTTGTAAAGGAGGCTTCCTTGTCATCGAAGCTCGGAAAGAGCGGAATCGTCAGAATCCTCTTTACATACCCGGTAGTAACGATTGGCGTAAAGAACGGGAATTTATAGAATATACTTCTTCATCGGTGACGACTGCCGGAAAAAAGGAGTTTCTCTATGGGCGTTTTGAAGTACGTGCCCGCATACCGGTGGCGAAAGGTGCATGGCCGGCTATCTGGACATTGGGTAGTAATATGGAGTGGCCTTCATGTGGAGAGATAGATATTATGGAATATTACCAAATCAAAGGAGTTCCTCATATTTTGGCAAATGCTGCGTGGGGCACGGACAAGCAATGGGGGGCTAAATGGAATAGTAAGGCCACACCCTATATCCATTTTACGGAGAAAGATCCGGAATGGGCTTCCAAATTTCACATTTGGCGGATGGATTGGGATGAAGAAGTTATCAAACTCTATTTGGATGATGAACTGTTGAATGAGATTCCTTTAAAGGATACTGTAAACGGAAGTATCGGCAAGAGGACGAATCCTTTTACGAAACCGCAATATCTTTTGTTGAATTTGGCTATTGGTGGTATCAATGGTGGTCCGATTGATGAGAGTGCTTTGCCGATGAAGTATGAAATAGATTATGTGCGGGTTTATCAGAAAGAGAAAAAAATTGTTTCTGGTAAGGTTTGGAGAGATACGGAGGGAAATGTGATTAATGCTCATGGTGGAGGCGTTTTGTATCATGAAGGAAAATATTATTGGTTCGGTGAACATCGCCCCGATTCGGGCTTTGTGACCGAAAAAGGGATCAATTGTTATTCATCTACTGATTTGTTGAACTGGAACTATGAAGGAGTGGTGTTACCCATATCTGAAGCAAAAGGAAGTGATATTGAAAAAGGGTGCATCATGGAACGCCCGAAAGTTATTTATAATAAGCAGACCGGAAAATTCGTAATGTGGTTTCATCTGGAATTGAAAGGCCGGGGGTATGGACCGGCCCGTGCTGCCGTCGCTGTCAGTGACTCACCAACTGGACCTTATTGTTTTATTCGTTCGGCTCGTGTAAATTCGAGTATCTATCCATTGAATATGACGAAGAAAGAGAAACGGATCAAATGGAATCTTTCAGAATATGAAAAATGGTGGACTCCGGAATGGTATGATGCAGTTGAAAAGGGAATGTTTGTGAAAAGAGATTTGGAAGGAGGACAAATGTCCCGTGATATGACTTTGTTTGTGGATGATGATGGAAAAGCTTATCATATTTATTCTTCGGAAGACAATTTGACATTGCAGATTGCAGAATTGTCTGATGATTATCTTAGTCATACAGGCAAGTATATACGTATTTTTCCAGGTGGACATAATGAAGCTCCTGCTATTTTTAAAAAAGACGGAATCTACTGGATGATAACTTCCGGCTGTACGGGTTGGGAACCTAATAAAGCTCGTTTGTTGACTGCTACTTCGATTTTAGGGGAATGGAAACAACTACCAAATCCTTGTGTCGGAGAGAATGCGGATAAAACTTTCGGAGGGCAGAGCACGTATGTGCTCCCTTTGCAAGGGACTGAAAAACAATTTATTTTTATGGCAGATAGTTGGAGGCCGGAAAGTTTGGCTGACTCTCGTTACATTTGGCTACCTGTCCGGTTTGATGAGAAAGGAATACCTTTTATAGAATGGGTGGATAGGTGGAAACCTAATTAAACTCGCATATATTACAGCTTTTGTATGAAAAATGGTTGTTTTGTATCCCTTTTTTGATATAAAATTGAACCTTACTCTTATGAGTATAAAGTATCTTTGCGTACGAAAATCCTAAATAATATCATGAGATTGAATAAACATTGTACATTACTATTGCTGATCGCAATCTTGCTGATTCCGTCACAGGACTTATTGGCAAAAAAGAAGAAACAAGTAAAGGAACCGACTGACCGTGAATTATGGGCGGGGGTGTTGTACCGAATGGCTGCTCCGGTACTTAGTAATCTGAGTGAAGGGAAGCTGCAACAGAATATGCTGGTAGAAGTCAGTCCTACATGGGATGGGCGAAACAAGAAAGTAACCTATATGGAGTGCTTTGGTCGATTAATGGCTGGGTTAGCTCCTTGGATTTCTTTGCCGGACGATGATACGGCAGAAGGCATTCAACGAAAACAATTGCGTGAATGGGCTTTGAAAAGTTACGTACAGGCTGTTGACCCCGAAAGTCCCGATTATCTTTTGTGGAGAAAAGAAGGGCAAACGTTGGTTGACGCAGCCTATATTGCAGAGAGTTTTATAAGAGGCTATGATGCTTTATGGATTCCTTTAGATAGTGTTACGAAACAACGTTATATAGCTGAGTTTACACAACTTCGCCGAGTAGATCCACCTTACACAAATTGGTTGTTGTTTTCTGCTACGGTCGAAGCATTCTTGCGTAAAGCAGGCGCTCCAAGTGATACTTACCGCATAGTTTCCGCTTTGCGTAAAGTAGAAGAGTGGTACGTAGGCGATGGTTGGTACTCCGATGGTCCGGGTTTTGCTTTTGACTATTATAATAGTTTTGTTTTGCATCCGATGTATATAGAACCTTTGGAAATCATGACAAATGCTGGTAAAAGTAAGATTTGGAACGCACCGGATTGTGACTATAACCGTGCAAAGAAACGGATGCAGCGTTTCGGAATGATTTTGGAACGGTTTATCTCTCCGGAAGGGGCGCTTCCGGTTTTCGGTCGTTCTATCACTTATCGTACAGGAACTTTGCAGCCTTTAGCTTTATTGGCATGGAGAGGATGGCTGCCCAAGGAATTACCGGATGGACAAGTTCGTGCAGCTATGACGGCAGTTATTAAAAGAATGTTTGGTGATGACCGTAACTTCAATGAAAAGGGATTTTTAACTTTAGGATTCAATGGCAAGCAGCCGAATATTTCCGACTGGTATACGAACAATGGCAGTCTATATATGGCATCACTTGCTTTCCTGCCGCTCGGACTTCCCGCCGACCATACATTCTGGACATCTCCTGCTGAAGATTGGACCAGTAAAAAGGCTTGGGAAGGAAAGGACTTTCCGAAAGATCATGCTTTTCATTAAAATAAACTAACTAACAGAGATTGATATATGGCTAAACTATTATTACTATTTGTAATTTGCGTAGGCTTATTACCTGTGGCGGTACAGGCTCAGGAGAATACGGAGTTTATTCCCGGCGAAGTATGGAAAGATACGGATGGAAATCCGATCAATGCTCATGGTGGCGGGCTTCTTTATCACAATGGCACTTACTATTGGTATGGTGAATATAAGAAAGGAAAAACCGTTCTGCCCGAATGGGCTACGTGGGAATGTTATCGTACGGATGTGACTGGAGTAGGTTGCTACTCTTCCAAGGACTTACTGAACTGGAAATTTGAAGGTATTGTGCTTCCGGCTGTTAAAAATGACCCGGATCACGATCTGCATCCGTCCAAAGTCTTGGAACGCCCAAAAGTGGTTTATAATAAAAAGACAGGTAAATTTGTGATGTGGGCACATGTGGAAAGTGCCGATTACAGCAAGGCTTGTGCCGGAGTTGCTGTTTCCGATTCTCCTGTCGGGCCATTTATTTATCAGGGAAGTTTCCGCCCTAACAATGCGATGAGTCGCGACCAGACCGTTTTTGTGGATGATGATGGCCGTGCTTATCAATTCTACTCTTCGGAGAACAATGCTACAATGTATATCAGCTTGCTGACTGACGACTATCTGAAACCGAGCGGACGTTTTACACGTAATTTTGTGAAAGAATCCCGTGAAGCTCCTGCTGTCTTTAAATATGATGGTAAATACTATATGTTGAGTTCCGGTTGTACAGGCTGGGATCCGAATGTAGCGGAGATTGCGGTTGCGGATTCTATCATGGGTACGTGGAAAACAATCGGTAATCCTTGCACGGGGCCGGATGCGGACAAGACATTCTATGCACAAAGCACATACGTTCAGCCTGTTATTGGCAAGAAGGATGCATACATCGCTATGTTTGACCGTTGGAAAAAGAAAGATTTGGAGGATTCTCGCTATGTCTGGTTGCCTGTATTGATAAAAGACGGGAAAATTACAATTCCCTGGCATGAGAAATGGGACTTTTCTATTTTTGATAAATAAAAAAGAAGAATGAACATGAGGCGAATATTGCTACTACTTTGCGGAATCATGTTTATTCCTGTACTATGTTACCCTCAACATTTGGTTGAAGTGGGGAAGGGATATAGTTGTACTTCGGTCAATACTACGGTATTCCGTAACAACTCCCTGATAACTCACGGTGATGAGCAGTATATCAGCTATTATGATGCTGAAGGTTATCTTGTATTGGGAAAACGTAAACTGAATTCGGAACTGTGGACATTGCACCGTACACAATATCGTGGAAATGTGAAAGATGCTCATAATATCATCAGTATGATAATAGATGGAGAAGGGTATTTGCATATTTCGTTTGATCATCACGGGCATAAACTGAATTACTGCCGGAGCATTGCTCCCGCTTCTTTGGAATTGGGAGAGAAAATGCCAATGACCGGAGTAGATGAAGGCAATGTTACTTATCCGGAATTTTACTCTTTGTCCGGTGGAGATTTATTGTTTGTTTACCGTTCCGGTTCTTCCGGACGTGGTAATTTGGTAATGAACCGTTATTCATTGAAAGAACATAAGTGGAGCCGTGTTCAAGATGTCTTAATAGACGGAGAAAATAAGCGGAATGCTTATTGGCAGCTATATGTTGACGAGCAAGGAACGATTCACCTTTCCTGGGTATGGCGTGAAACTTGGCAAGTGGAGACAAACCACGATATCTGTTATGCCCGTTCATTTGATAATGGTGTGACATGGTATAAATCAAGCGGAGAACAATACGAACTTCCGATTAAGTTGTCGAATGCGGAATACGCTTGTCGGCTACCCCAAAATAGTGAGTTAATCAATCAGACCAGTATGAGTGCCGATGCTGGAGGAAATCCTTATATAGCTACTTATTGGAGGGACCCTGACAGTAATATACCTCAATATCGCATTGTCTGGAATGATGGGAAGGTATGGCATCATCGTCAGGTAACCGATCGGAAAACACCTTTCACGTTGAAAGGCGGCGGTACGAAAATGATTCCTATTGCTCGTCCGCGTATTGTTGTAGGGGGAGGGGAAGTTTTCTACATCTTTCGTGACGAAGAACGGGGAAGTTGTGTTTCAATAGCTCACGCTACTGATCTTGCTATCAGTCAATGGACGATAACGGATCTAACAGATTTCTCGGTGGATGCCTGGGAACCTTCACATGATACGGAGCTTTGGAAGAAACAACGGAAACTACATCTCTTTGTACAACACACTCGTCAGGGGGACGGCGAACGTATGGCCGAGATTGAACCTCAAATGGTATATGTGTTGGAAATGGATATGAATACAAAAAAATAAAAATATGAAGAATTTATATGTAACTCTTTTTTCGGCTTTCCTTTTGGGAAGTACAATATGTACAGGTTGTGCGGAAAAGAAAACCGGTTCTTCGGGAGAAGTGATAGAGATGATTCATAAAGTGAATGGCTATTGGCAGATGAATCATCCGGAACATGGTCGGTCCTTCTGGGATAATGCCGCCTATCATACCGGGAATATGGAAGTTTATTTCTTGACAAAGAAACCGGAATATCTGGAATATTCGAAAGAGTGGGCTGAGCATAATCAATGGAAAGGAGCTAAGTCGGACGATAAAACCTGCTGGAAATACAGCTATGGAGAAAGTGACGACTATGTACTTTTCGGAGATTATCAGATTTGTTTTCAAACCTATGCTGATTTATATAATTTGGAGCCAGATACACAAAAAATAGCCCGTGCCCGCGAAGTAATGGAGTATCAGATGAGTACACCTAACCGTGATTATTGGTGGTGGGCCGATGGACTGTATATGGTAATGCCGGTGATGACAAAGATGTATAATATCACCAAGAATCCACTTTACCTGGAGAAATTGCATGAATATCTCGTTTATGCCGATAGTATTATGTACGACGAAGAAGCCGGACTTTATTATCGGGATGGAAAATACGTATATCCGAAGCATAAAAGTGTGAACGGTAAAAAAGATTTTTGGGCACGCGGTGACGGTTGGGTATTAGCCGGACTGGCAAAGGTGCTGAAAGACTTGCCTAAAACGGATAAATATCGCCAGGAATATATAGACCGTTTCCGTACATTGGCTAAATCTGTTGCTGCTTGTCAGCAACCGGAAGGTTATTGGACACGCAGTATGCTTGATCCGCAACATGCACCGGGACCGGAAACCAGCGGAACAGCTTTCTTTGCTTATGGTCTGCAATGGGGAATTAATAACGGTTTCCTGAATGCCGGCGAATATCAGCCGATAGTTGAAAAAGCATGGCAATATTTGATAACAGTTGCCCTTCAACCTGATGGGAAAATCGGTTATGTACAGCCTATCGGCGAAAAGGCTATACCGGGACAAGTAGTAGATGCTAATTCTACTTCCAATTTTGGAGTGGGAGCATTTCTGTTGGCAGCTTGTGAACGGGTACGTTATCTGAATAAATAAAATAGATGCTTTTAATTCAGCATAAGGCTCATATAGGGATTTAACGGTTGGAGGATTCTGTTAGTTAATTCAGTGATATTCATTTGTATGTGTGCACCGGGCAAACGTTCGGTGCTATACATACATTTTCCTTTGCATAAGTAGTAATAACCATTATTTACAGATAACTGCTTGTCTGATACCTCTATCTGCATTTCATCTTCCGGGAAAGTGGCAGCGTATAATTGTAGAACTTCTTTTGCATTGATGATGCGTGCCATTCCTAATGCTTGTTGAGGCCGCTTTTTGTCAGGAGGTAATAATTGAATCATACGATTACATCCGGTATGTTGTTTGAGATGAAACAATAAACTATGTTCAGCGTCTTTAGTTTCTACGAGAAGTTCGTTGATAATGACGCTTTCGTCTCTTTTATACACAATCGCTATTCCGTTTATTTCGTTATTTAATTTGGCTACGAGCAAAATACCATTACTGATAGCGAGATCAGCCATAATTACCTCAAAATCTTCTGTTGTATGCTGGATGCAACAAGGGCGTTCCGCAAGTTTCTTATTCAAATAGGAATATACTTCTTCCTTATATTCGGACACGATATCAACCTTTATTTCTTTGGAAGGAATAAACTCCGGAAGAATGATTTCTTTCGTAGAATATTGAAACACCGGAGCATATCCTATGCGTGCATAATAATCGAATAGCCACGGATTTGCCGGTATCAGTGTACTGAAGAAGATCCCGTTCGGTAGCATTCGGGCAAAAGCTTGTGATAAAAGCTGACGCATTACTCCTCTGTTCCGAAAGTCCGGATGAGTGCAGGCGCCGGATATATAAGAAGTAGCTACCTGTTTCCCGCAAAAACTCATGGGGTAAGGAAGCATTTGAAGGGCGGAAATCACTTCGTTCCCGCTTTCAATAACAACATTTATTTCACTCTTATACCGTAGTCTGAAGTACATATCGATGAACTGATCACTATCGTCGAAACACAACTTCCATAATGCTTTTACTTTTTCTTTCATTGTATGCTTAGGTTTTTTTTCGTTATTTCTGCAAAGGTACCTTAAAAACGTATGAGGAGAGTAGAAATGTTCAATAATGTTTGTGATTTCATTCTTTTTTAGGTATTATTGCATAATTGATTTGCTGTTCTAACTCTTAAATTAATATATTATGAAAACAAAACTACTTAGTCTGATTATCTCTTTATTTGCTTGTTCACTATTAGTTGCACAGGAGCAACCGATACAGAAGGTGGATGTAAATGGCGTTTACCTGATTCCTGATAAAATGCCGGAGTATCCGGGTGGCGTTCCGGCCATGATGAAGTTCTTGTCTTCGAACGTCAAATATCCGGTGGAAGCACAGAAAAATGCTATCTCAGGGCGTGTTATTGTTCAGTTTGTAGTTATGGAAGATGGAGCACTAAGTCAGGCAAAGGTAATAAGAGGTGTTGACCCTTTATTGGATGAAGAGGCTTTACGTGTGGTAAAAGAAATGCCTAAATGGACTCCGGGAATAGTAGACGGCAAGACAGTCAAGGTGAAATTCACGGTTCCCATTATGTTCAGTCTACAAAAAAATAGTTCAAAAAATGTCCCGTTCAAACTTGTGATACCCAATGGACAGGAGATAAAGAATAAGAGAATGCAAGGGGTATGGCAGACATGTATGGTAGAATCGGTCGAAAAGGGTTACAGATTGTCACTAGGCCCATTGTTGAAATTTATCTCGGTCGATAATACATTCATGAATATCATTATTGATACTAATAAAATGGGTTCGGTAATTCTGGTTCAGGGCGAATATGAATTAAAGTCGGATAGTATCTATGTGGAGAACATTACAAAATCTGTTTACTCAGTTTTCCCCGCAGGTGTTGAAAACGAAATCAGTGTTGAACGCTTGCATGATAACTTAATTAAGTTGACATTTAAAATCCCGGGAAGAGAAGAACCGGGAGTAGAATATTGGTATCGGGTTCCGTCACCGGATATAAAGATTATGGCTGATTAATAAGTTATATCAGATTCTGTGTGTTGTGACAATTAGGATTTTGTTGTTATAACATACTGAATCTGATACACCATAGGTTGTCTCTTACCATTTAACCATATTCATCGGATGATCTTGGAGGCAAGCCATATATTTTTCCAAAATTGTCACCGGCTGATAAGACAGTTTGGCTTTGCGTAAACCTTCGATGCCCAAATCTTCTTCTCTGTTTATATAGATATATTGTTCGGGAATTCGGTTGGCAAATTCATAATTAATCATGGCATACGCTCCTTCAATGTTGGTGTCCGCTTTCTCTACATGTACACCGAACGTCTCATGATTGATAGGCATACCGAAAGTAAATGCAACGATTTTGCTATTGACATGAAGAATGCCTCCGGTCAGCCCAAGGGCTTCAAAGTTATGGAGTGCATAAATAAGAGCTCGGCGTTCATTACCTGTTCCTTCCTGCTGATCGCAGTTATTCACTTTACACCATTCCGCTTCTAAATCCAAGCATTCCTGAATACGATCGGGAGTAATCGGTGTGTATTCATAATCCGGATATGTATTGCGGAAACGGTTGATGTGATTTCTTTTTGACTGGAATTTCTTTCCTTTTAATGTAGAAAGATCACTTTTCAAATAAATATAATCAGCATAATCACGATCTTCCGTGAAAACAAACTGGCTGGGAAGAGTTGTTTCAAGATCTACACGCATATTACTGCAAACTCCTAACATACAGAAAGACTGCTTCTCTTTATCTGCATCTTCTATCAGTTTGCGTAATATAGCTTTTAAATCACCGGTTCCAATCGGCATCATATAGGCAAGTTGCTCTCCCGCCCAGAATTTGAACACCAGGAAATTGTCGGCTACTGCAAATTTAGTATCGTATAAAAATCTCCAACTGCAAAGGTTGGAAAAAGAAAGATCGCAGTTACGGCGATCACTTTTCATTGTGAATGAGGTAATCGTGTCTTTATCTGCTAATGTGATATCTTTAAATGAAATCATGTGATTGTTTTTTGCGTTTAACTCTTATATAACGAAAAATTGTGGATTTTTGTTTTTACAAAACACCCAATAATCGAAGGATAGTAGGTGTCAGTAATGCTGTGAATATTCCATTCAAGGTTAGGCCCAAGCTGGCATACGCTCCATATTTACTACTGATATCCATTGCAGTGGAGGTTCCGACCGCATGTGCAGCCGTTCCCATTGAGAGACCTTGTGCTATCGGGCTACCTACATGCATGATTTTCATCGTTTTAAAACCGCAAATAGCGCCTAGTAAGCCTACTGCAACCACGACAGCCGCAGTGAGTGACGGAATACCTCCGATAGCTTTGGTTACTTCCATGGCAATCGGCGTAGTGACGGATTTTGGAGCCAGTGAAAGAATAACCTCCTGCGAAGCTCCCATGAGTTTGGCTATCAGCACTACTGAAATAACTCCGACAATACATCCTGCCAGTTGGGACAGAAGAATCGGTAAAAGTTGTTTCTTTATCATTTCCAACTGAAGATATAAGGGCACACCTAAAGCTACAACTGCCGGACGTAACCAAAATTCGATAAGATGTCCGCCTTTGTTGTAAGTCTCATAAGAGATATGTGTCATTTTAAGAAAAATAATAAGCACTGCGATTGTAAGTAATATCGGGTTTAGCAATACTAGTCCTGTTTTCTTCTGGAGTAGTTTGGCGAAGAAGAAAATCCCGAAAGTGACAGCTAACAGGAAAAAGTCATTTTCTAAAAAGCTCATTTGTCTTTATTCATTAAGTTGATTTTATCTTTTAAACGAAGTCTGTCCGATAGATGGAGATCCGGTAAATGAAGTTTACGCGCCAGTTTTATTTGGCGCGCCAGCCTGAACTTACGAACAATCTGGTGTACCCAACCCGTAACGACTAGCACAAGGGCGGTACTGACAATTGTTGCTATCACTATCGGCCAGAATTCGGCAGCAATTACATCAAAATATAGCATAAGCGCCACTCCGGGCGGAACGAAAAAGAAACCTAAGTTAGCTACCAGAAAGTCGGATAAGCCCTGCACCCAGTGTAGTTTAATCCAACCTAATTTCAAAAAAAGGGTGAGCAGCAGCATGCCTATGATGCTGGAGGGAAGTTTGATGCCTGTAAGATAAACTATTAATTCACCCAAAGCCAAACAGCCAAATAAAATGGCGCACTGACGTATCATACTAATTACCTATTGATTTGTTTGAAAACGCTGCAAAGGTAGAAAAAATAGAAGTACAGTGTTAAATATTATAATATTTTAGACTTGGGTTCGAAAAATGGGCGGATTTGTAATGTGTATATTACAAAATTGAGTACTTTTGCACCGCAAATTATAAATTGTAACCAGGTTTTATAACATTATTCAATATTTCTATGCTCAATTTAATCAACCAAATCGTGGCGCGTGCGAAAGCAAACCGCCAGCGTATTGTTCTTCCTGAAGGAACTGAAGAACGCACATTAAAAGCTGCCAATCAGATTTTGACAGATGAAGTTGCTGACCTTATTCTACTGGGTAAACCGGCAGAAATCATCGAACTTGCTGTAAAATGGGGGTTGGGCAACATTGGTAAAGCTACTATTATTGATCCTGAGACTTCTCCGAAACACGAAGAATATGCACAATTGCTGTGTGAACTTCGTAAAAAGAAAGGAATGACTATTGAAGAAGCTCGTAAGTTGACGAATGATCCTTTGTTCTATGGTTGTTTAATGATTAAGAGCGGTGATGCTGATGGCCAGTTGGCTGGTGCACGCAACACTACTGGTAATGTATTGCGTCCTGCTTTGCAGATTATCAAGACAGCGCCCGGAATCACTTGTGTATCAGGTGCAATGTTGTTGCTAACTCACGCTCCTGAATATGGAAAGAATGGAATTTTGGTAATGGGCGATGTTGCTGTTACTCCGGTACCGGATGCTAACCAGTTAGCTCAGATTGCTGTGTGCACAGCTCAAACAGCTAAAGCTGTGGCAGGTATCGAAAATCCGAAAGTTGCCCTGTTGAGCTTCTCTACGAAGGGTTCTGCAAAACATGAAGTGGTAGACAAAGTCGTGGAAGCTACGAAGATCGCTAAAGAAATGGCTCCGACTCTCGACTTGGATGGTGAAATGCAGGCAGATGCTGCTCTTGTTCCTGAAGTGGGTGCAAGTAAGGCTCCGGGTTCAGACGTAGCCGGACAGGCAAACGTTCTGATTGTTCCGAGCTTGGAAGTAGGAAATATTTCTTATAAACTGGTACAACGTTTGGGACATGCTGACGCTATCGGCCCGATTCTCCAGGGAATTGCTTGCCCGGTGAACGACCTGTCACGCGGTTGCTCTATCGAAGACGTTTACCGTATGATTGCTATCACTGCTAATCAAGCTATTGCAGCAAAAGCTAACAAATAAATAACGGATATTAAATAATAAAACGATATGAAGATTTTAGTATTGAACTGTGGTAGTTCATCTATTAAATACAAATTGTTCGACATGACCACCAAAGAGGTAATTGCTCAAGGTGGTATTGAAAAAATCGGTCTGAAGGGTTCATTCCTGAAATTGACTTTGCCGAATGGTGAAAAGAAAATCCTGGAAAAAGATATTCCGGAGCATACAGTGGGTGTGGAGTTTATCCTGAATACATTGATTAGCCCTGAATATGGAGCTATCAAGTCATTGGATGAAATCAATGCCGTAGGTCATCGTATGGTACACGGGGGAGAACGTTTCAGCGAATCTGTATTGCTGAATAAAGAGGTATTGGAAGCATTTACTGCTTGTAACGACTTGGCTCCACTTCACAATCCTGCCAACTTGAAAGGAGTAAACGCAGTTTCCGCTATTCTTCCTAATATTCCGCAGGTAGGCGTATTTGACACAGCTTTCCACCAGACTATGCCGGATTATGCTTACATGTATGCTATCCCTTACGAATTGTACGAGAAATATGGTGTACGTCGTTATGGCTTCCACGGAACTTCTCACCGTTATGTATCAAAACGTGTGTGTGAATTTCTGGGTGTGAATCCGGAAGGAAAGAAAATTATCACTTGCCACATCGGTAATGGCGGCTCTATTGCTGCTATCAAAGACGGTAAATGTATTGATACTACAATGGGACTGACTCCATTGGAAGGTTTGATGATGGGAACTCGTAGTGGTGATATTGACGCCGGTGCAGTGACATTTATCATGGAAAAGGAAGGCTTGAATACAACAGGAGTTTCTAATTTGCTGAATAAGAAGAGCGGTGTATTGGGTATTTCCGGAGTATCAAGCGATATGCGTGAATTATTGGCTGCTTGTGCTGCCGGTAATGAAAAAGCAATTCTGGCTGAGAAGATGTACTATTATCGTATCAAGAAATACATTGGTGCTTATGCTGCTGCATTAGGTGGTGTGGATATCATCTTGTTTACAGGTGGTGTAGGTGAGAACCAGATGGAATGTCGTCGTGAAGTTTGTAAAGACATGGAATTCATGGGTATCGAACTTGATAATGACGTGAATGCTAAGGTTCGCGGTGAGGAAGCAGTCATTTCTACTCCTGCTTCTAAGGTAAAAGTGGTAGTGATTCCGACAGATGAAGAATTGCTGATTGCTTCGGATACAATGGATATTCTGAATAAGTAATAAACATACTTTTGTATATATGATAAGGCGGCTCTATAAAAGTGTCGCCTTTTTTAATGAATAGAAATTTATCATTCCTGTATCAGTCTCATTTTTTTTCCTTTACTTTGCATATCAAACAGTTATATCCAGTATTTTACTATGCGTTACTCTGTCATAATCCCCGTTTACAATCGTCCCGATGAAGTGGATGAACTATTACAAAGTCTCACGGCACAGTACTTTAAAGATTTTGAAGTTGTTGTAGTGGAAGACGGTTCTTCCATTCCCTGCAAAGAAGTAACAGACCGCTATATTGACCGGTTGAATATCAAATATTTCTCTAAGCCAAATTCAGGACCGGGGCAAACACGTAACTACGGAGCGGAACGCAGCGAGGGTGAATACCTTATTATACTGGATTCTGATGTGATTCTCCCCGAGAGATATTTCGATGCCATCGAGGCGGAACTTCTCGCTTCTCCTGCCGATGCTTTCGGAGGTCCCGACCGCGCACACGATTCCTTTACGGATATCCAGAAAGCGATTAATTATTCCATGACTTCTTTTTTCACAACGGGAGGTATTCGTGGCGGAAAAAAGAAAATGGATAAATTCTATCCCCGTAGTTTCAATATGGGGGTACGTCGGACGGTGTATGAAACCTTGGGAGGATTCTCAAAGATGCGTTTCGGCGAGGATATTGATTTCAGCATCCGTATTTTTAAAGGTGGTTATACCTGTCGGCTTTTTCCGGATGCCTGGGTATATCACAAGCGCCGGACAGACTTGAAGAAATTCTTCAAACAAGTGCACAACTCCGGTATTGCCCGTATCAATCTTTACAAGAAGTACCCTGATTCGTTGAAACTGGTGCATCTGCTTCCGGCGGTCTTTACATTAGGAGTAGCTGTTTTATTATTGGGGACACCGTTTTGTCTGTTTAGTTTCACGCCTATTCTTCTTTATGCACTGTTGGTCTGTATAGACTCGACGATTCAAAATAAGAGTTTAAGTATCGGAATATATTCCATTGCTGCCGCATTTATTCAGCTTATAGGCTATGGTACAGGTTTCTGGCGTGCATGGTGGCAACGTTGCATCAGAGGAAAAGATGAGTTTGAAGCATTTCAAAAGAACTTTTATAAGTAAACTCGTATGATTCTGAATTGTGTCTTCACGGTTATGAACTAGGATACTTATATGACTATAAATTAATACGGCAAAACCAATAGTTTCATGCATTGGAACCTTTGGTTTCGCCGTAGAGAAACTATAGTTTCACCGGTGGGAAACTTTAGTTTCATCATGGAGAAACTTTAGTTTCAGACGCTTGAAACTAAAGTTCCCAAGGCTTGAAACTTTCAGTTTCCTATAGGGAAATACCACCGGTATTTTATTTTCTTTTCTATATCCCCTGCCATTAAATAAAATAAGTCTACCTTTACACTTTCAAAACATAGAAAATGGAAAACAAACACAAGTTATCTATCAACCAATGGGCACCGGAGGATCGTCCGCGGGAGAAAATGATAGAGAAGGGAGCAGCCGCATTGAGTGACGCCGAACTACTCGCTATATTAATAGGCTCCGGGAATACGGAAGAAAGCGCTGTCGAACTGATGCGACGCCTGCTTTTGTCCTGTGATAATAACCTGAATGCTTTGGCGAAGTGGGAAGTGTGCGACTATTCCCGTTTTAAAGGAATGGGACCGGCAAAGAGCATTACGGTTATGGCCGCCCTTGAATTAGGCAAGCGGCGGAAATTGCAAAACATCAGAGAGAGACTTCGGATCACCTGCTCGAAAGATATCTACGAGATTTTTCAACCACTAATGTGCGACTTGGCGCAAGAAGAGTTCTGGGTACTGTTGTTGAATCAGGCAACGAAACTGATTGATAAGATACGTATCAGTTCCGGCGGTATAGACGGTACTTATGCCGATGTGCGTTCCATTCTTCGGGAAGCATTGATGCAAAGGGCTACACAAATAGCTGTGGTGCACAATCACCCTTCCGGAAATATTCAGCCTAGCCAGCCTGACAGGACATTGACGGAACATATCCGTAAAGCGGCGGATACGATGAATATTCGCCTGATAGACCATGTCATAGTCTGTGAGGACGGCTTTTACAGCTTTGCAGATGAAGGGCTGCTCTGAAACGATTGATGAATATTTCCCGCAACAATTTAGTCTCTCGGTATGTTTTTTAGTTAGGTACGCATTCCGTGTCTAATTTTTTATCTCTATCTTTGCAATACATAAATAAGAACGTATGGAAAAGTTTGAAATAGAAGAAAAGATTGTAGCCATGCTAAAAACTGTGTACGATCCGGAAATCCCGGTGAATGTATACGATCTTGGGCTGATCTATAAGATAGATGTCTCTGATAATGGGGAAGTGGTGCTGGATATGACACTGACAGCACCGAACTGTCCGGCCGCTGATTTTATCATGGAAGATATTCGCCAGAAGATAGAATCTGTGGAAGGAGTGAACTCGGCTACCATTAATCTGGTGTTTGAACCGGAATGGGATAAGGATATGATGAGTGAGGAGGCTAAACTGGAACTGGGTTTTTTATGAAGAATGTCTATTTCCTTTCCGATGCACATCTTGGTTCCCGTGCTATTGAACATGGGCGTACACAGGAACGGCGTTTGGTGAATTTTCTTGATAGTATAAAGCACAAGGCAGCTGCCGTTTATCTGCTGGGAGATATGTTCGACTTCTGGTATGAATTCCGGTTGGTCGTACCTAAGGGTTACACCCGTTTCCTGGGGAAAATTTCCGAGCTGACGGATATGGGAGTAGAAGTACATTTCTTTACCGGTAACCATGATATTTGGTGCGGAGATTATCTTACCAAAGAGTGTGGTGTCATTATGCACCGTGAACCATTGACTACTGAGATCTATGGAAAAGAGTTCTATCTTGCTCATGGTGACGGACTTGGTGACCCGGATAAAAAGTTCAAATTACTTCGTTCCATGTTTCACAGCAAAACATTGCAGACCCTATTTTCCGCCCTTCATCCTCGTTGGAGTGTGGAATTGGGATTGACATGGGCAAAACACAGCCGACAGAAACGGGCTGATGGAAAGGAACCGGATTATATGGGAGAAAACCAGGAACATCTGGTACTATATACGAAGGAGTATCTGAAAAGTCATCCTAATATCAACTTCTTTATTTATGGTCATCGTCACATTGAACTGGATCTGATGTTGAGTACCACTTCACGCGTGTTGATTCTTGGGGACTGGATTAATTATTTTTCATATGCAGTATTCGACGGCGAAAACCTTTTCCTTGAAGATTATATAGAAGGAGAGACACAAGCTTAGAAATAAATAATAAGTATTAAGCATTAATTCTATGCAGTTATAGCGCAAACTAATACTTAATACTTATTATTTAATATCTTATTTGTACCCTGCCGCTTTAGCAATTCTTTTGGGAATCTCCGTATTGTCTATTTTTTCACTGAACAAGTGAGAACCTGCCCCGATAGCGAATACAGGAACAAAACCTGCTGAATGGCCGCCGCTTACCCAGCCTACCATAGAGATTTCGTCCATTACTTCTTTGGCACATGCAGCCATTGGTTCACTTTTGGAATACATACTTTCAGCAAATACTACTTTGTTTTTGATGAATGACTTCTCAAATTCGTCGCGTAACTTCTTTTCTTGCTCCCAAGAAATAGGGAATTGTTTCCAAAAGCCCATTTCTTCACCAAGGAATGTTTTCATATCTTCCCAAGTCACTTTGTTTCCTTTGGATTTTCTTAGTTCGCTGATACGTTTGGAAAGGCCGTCAGCAGAATGTTTCTGATGTTGAAGTGCTTTCAGGTTCAATGCATATTTGCCTGTACCTAATACGATACCACCGGTTTCGTGATCGGCTGTTACTACGATAAGAGTTTCTTTCGGGTGTTTCTTGTAGAATTCATACGCTACTTTGATAGCATTATCCATGTCTTTTACTTCATTGAATACAGTAGCTGCGTCATTTGCATGGCAAGCCCAGTCGATTTTTCCGCCTTCTACCATTAAGAAAAAGCCTTTATTTTTACCTTTAGTCAGAAAGTCAATAGCACTTTCGGTGATTTGGGCAAGAGTCAGATCATTGTCTTTACGGTCGATAGCATAAGGCAAACAGGAGGGATTTGCTCCTTCTTCCTGTATCAATATCATCTTTTCGGCATTCTGGGATTTTGCTTTGTAATCATTGTAACCGCGTGCTACGGTGTAACCGGCTTCTTCGAAAATAGGGAAGATGCTCGGAGCCTTTTTGTTGTCGAACGTAGTGGTTGGCTTTAGAAAACCACCGCCTGCGTAGAAATCGAAATTAGCTTTTGGCAGGTCTAGAGCGATTTCGTAATACATATTACGATCCGGTTGATGAGCATAAAATGCAGCAGGAGTGGCATGGTCTACACTGACCGAAGTGGTGACACCTACTTTCTTACCGGCTTTCTTAGCCTTCTCGGCTACTGTTTGTATGGCATTTTTCTCTTCATTCACGGAAATTGCATGGTTGTAGGTTTTCTTTCCGGTGGCGAGTGCTGTACCTGCGGCGGCAGAGTCGGTAACAGAATTTGTAGCGGAAAAAGTAGTGGCCATAGTAGCTACCGGAAATTGTGTAAACAGTAGTGGCTCAACACCGATACGCCCGTTTTGCAATTCGGCTTGGAACATCTCTGTGCCATTGACTTGGTTGACTCCCATTCCATCTCCGATGAAATAGAATACGTACTTTGCCTGACCGTTTGCAACGACGGAGATGAGGACAAAGAATAACGTGTAGATTAACTTTTTCATTCTTTTATATTTTTGTATAGAGTTAGTGTGGCACAAAGTTAATAAAAAACGGTGGAGATGCCGTAGCAAATCCACCGTTTCTTTATGTCATTTATATAACAATTATGCTTTCACACGTCCTACGTAGGAACCGTCGCGTGTATCAATTTCAATTGTTTCGCCTTCGTTGATGAATAACGGAACGCGTACTGTTGCACCAGATTCTACCGTTGCCGGTTTCAGTGTGTTGGTAGCTGTATCACCTTTCAGGCCTGGTTCTGTATATGTGATTTTCATCTGAACTTTGATAGGCATGTCTGCATAGAGTACAGTTTCTGTAGAAGCATCGGAGACAACGTCCAAAGTCATGCCTTCGAGCAAGAAGTCAACGCCGTTAATCAAATCGTGAGCGATAGGATGTTGGTCGAAAGTTTCCTGATTCATGAAGATATAATCATCTCCTTCTTTATACAAAAACTGATATGGACGACGTTCTACACGTACATCTTCCAGCTTTTCGCCGATGTTGAAACGACGTTCAAGAACGTATCCGCTAACTACATCTTTGAGTTTTGTACGCATGAAAGTATTACCTTTACCAGGTTTTACATGTAGGAATTCGATACAGAAATAGAGCTTTCCGTCCATACGGATACAAGTTCCGTTTTTGATGTCTTGAGCATTAATCATACTGCTATTTTTCTTATTATATTATTGTTATTTAATTGTTTTCGCAGGAATTCGACTGCAAAAGTAATCTAAATCAGTAAAAAACACAAAAACTTTTGAGCAAAAATGAGTTATCTCTTGGTTAATTTAAAAAAAGTGCCTATTTTTGCAGCCCGATTACGTAGAATAATAACATAAAAACAAGATACAGTAATGAAAAGAACATTTCAACCCTCTAACAGAAAGAGAAAAAACAAACACGGTTTCCGTGAGAGAATGGCATCGGCTAATGGTCGTAGAGTATTAGCTGCTCGCCGTGCAAAAGGCAGAAAGAAACTGACTGTTTCTGATGAGTACAATGGACAGAAGTGGTAATCACTAGTCATCAGAAGAAACAAAAAGGCGAAGAATAACTCTTCGCCTTTTTGTTTCTTCTGATTTTTAATTTGCTAATAGAATGTTAAAACATTCAGCTGTTTATTCTTGTTTGTTGCTTTTTTGCTTTTCTTTGTGATATGAATCAGTATTTGTAGACAAGCTGTGTATAATATGGGAATATATTCGGGAAATGAACCCCCCGGATGAAAATAATAAGGTTGTTGAAATCTATAGGAGTGGGGATTATAGTTGCAACAATTCCGGCAATGATAAGTGTCCTAACATCATGAGGTAGGACATTTTTCATTGCCTACTATTCAAAAATTCAACTATTTTGTCGTATCTTTGGCGCATATTAACAGCAAAGCGTATGACTATTAAAGAATTCTTTTCTTTTAAAACAAATAAATTTTTCTGGCTGAATATTGTTGCCATGATTGTGGTAGTGGTAGTAATGATATTCGGTGTGCTGAAATGGATGGATGTGTACACCCATCATGGAGAAACTGTGGTTGTGCCTGATGTGAAAGGTATGACTACGGAAGAGGCTGCAAAGATGTTCCGCAATCGTGGATTGGTGGCGGTGATCTCGGATACTAAGTATGTTAAGGATAAAGCGGCAGGAATTATTCTTGAACTGAAGCCGGGGGCCGGTGAGAAAGTTAAAGAAGGACGTACGGTCTATCTGACGGTTAATACCTTGGATGTGCCGTTGCGTGTGATTCCGGATGTTGCTGATAACAGTTCGCTTCGCCAAGCACAGGCTAAGTTGCTGAGTGCCGGGTTTAAATTGAACGAAGTACAGTTGGTCAATGGAGAGAAAGACTGGGTGTATGGTGTGAAATATCAGGGACGCCAATTAACGGCAGGGGAGAAAATCCCTATGGGAGCCTCCTTGACATTAATGGTAGGAGATGGAGCCGGTGATACAGTGGAAGAAGATTCTATTGATATCGATCTAGACACGGAAGAGCCGGTGGCGTCAGAATCATCATCCACACAAGATGATAGTTGGTTTTAATTGATAAACAACAGAAACAGACTCGCATGATAGAGGAAGAACTTCCTGATGAATTGGAAAATGACTTGGATGATATAGAACCTGTCGGTGACGAATCGCAACTCTACGAACACTTCCGTGTAGTGGTAGATAAGGGGCAGGCGATGGTCAGAGTCGACAAATATCTATTCGAACGTATTGTCAACGCTTCGCGTAACCGCATTCAGAAGGCTGCCGAAGACGGATTCGTTATGGCTAACGGCAAGCCGGTGAAGAGTAGCTATAAGGTGAAGCCGTTGGATGTCATTACTGTGGTAATGGATCGTCCGCGTTATGAAAATGAAATTATTCCTGAAGATATTCCTCTTAATATCGTATATGAAGATAAGTATGTAATGGTTGTGAATAAGCCTGCAGGGCTGGTAGTACATCCGGGACACGGAAACTATCACGGCACTTTGGTGAATGCACTGGCCTGGCACATGAAAGATGTGCCTGATTATGATGCTAATGACCCTCACGTCGGGCTTGTTCATCGGATTGATAAAGATACTTCCGGGTTGCTGGTGATTGCCAAAACACCGGATGCTAAAACAAATCTGGGATTGCAGTTCTTTAATAAGACAACCAAACGCAAGTACCGTGCTTTGGTGTGGGGAACTGTGGAACAGGATGAAGGAACGATTGTCGGTAACATTGCCCGTAATCCGAAGGACCGGATGCAAATGGCGGTGATGTCCGACCCGGCAGTAGGAAAACATGCCGTAACTCATTATCGGGTATTGGAACGGTTGGGATATGTCACTTTGGTGGAGTGCATACTTGAAACCGGACGTACTCATCAGATTCGTGTTCACATGAAACATATCGGGCACGTACTGTTTAACGACGAGCGTTATGGTGGTCATGAGATATTGAAAGGTACTCATTTTAGTAAGTACAAACAGTTTGTAAATAATTGCTTTGACACTTGTCCCCGACAGGCTTTGCATGCTATGACGTTGGGGTTTGTGCATCCCGTCACAGGTGAGGAGATGTACTTTACTTCCGAACTTCCGGATGACATGACCCGGCTTATCGAGAAGTGGAGAGGCTATATAAGTAATAGAGAATTAGAATGAAACGCAACATCGCTATCGTAGCAGGAGGGGATACCTCTGAAATCGTAGTTTCCCTGCGTAGTGCACAGGGTATTTACTCCTTTATTGACAAGGAAAAGTATAATTTGTACATCGTAGAGATGGAGGGCCGTCGCTGGGAGGTACAATTACCGGACGGAAATAAAGTACCGGTAGACAGAAATGACTTTAGTTTTATGAACGGAACGGAAAAGGTTGTGTTCGATTTTGCTTATATCACCATTCACGGTACGCCGGGTGAGGATGGACGTTTGCAAGGTTATTTCGATATGATGCGTATTCCGTATTCTTGTTGTGGAGTGTTGGCTGCTGCCATTACCTATGATAAGTTTGCTTGCAATCAATATCTGAAAGCCTTTGGAGTGCGTATTGCCGAATCATTGTTATTGCGTCAGGGACAATCGGTGTCCGACGAGGATGTCTTGGAAAAGATTGGTTTGCCTTGCTTTATCAAACCAAGTCTGGGTGGCTCCAGTTTTGGAGTTACGAAGGTGAAGACGAAAGAACAAATCCAACCGGCTATTGTTAAAGCTTTCGGTGAGGCGGAAGAAGTGCTTGTGGAAGCTTTTATGGAAGGTACGGAATTGACTTGCGGTTGTTATAAAACCAAGGAAAAGTCAGTAGTTTTTCCGCCTACGGAAGTAGTGACTCATAATGAGTTTTTCGATTATGATGCTAAATATAATGGGCAGGTAGACGAGATAACTCCTGCACGCATTTCGGACGAATTGACCGACCGGGTGCAGATGTTGACTTCGGCTATCTATGATATATTGGGGTGTTCCGGCATTATCCGTGTGGATTATATTGTTACAGCCGGTGAAAAGATTAATCTTCTTGAAGTGAATACCACTCCGGGAATGACTGCGACAAGTTTTATTCCCCAGCAAGTACGTGCTGCCGGTCTGGAGATAAAGGATGTGATGACTGATATTATCGAAAATAAATTTTAATTACCGTTATGGATCTGACAGAGTTTAATGAGATTCGTCCTTATAATGATGAGGAGCTTCCTCAAATCTTTGAGGAACTGATTGCCGATCCGGCTTTTCGGAAAGCTGCTACCGGAGCTATACCGAACGTTCCATTTGAACTTCTGGCGCAGAAAATGCGTACGTGTAAGACGAAACTTGATTTCCAGAAAGCATTCTGTTATGGTATTTTGTGGAAGATAGCGGAAGAACATACAAATGGACTGACATTAGATCACAATGCTTTGCCGAATAAGAAGAAAGCCTATACATATATTTCAAATCACAGGGATATTATCTTGGATTCAGGCTTCCTTTCTATTCTGTTGGTCGATCAGGGAATGGATACGGTAGAGATTGCTATTGGTGATAACTTACTTATTTATCCTTGGATAAAGAAGCTGGTGCGTGTCAACAAGTCTTTTATTGTTCAGCGGGCACTTACGATGCGCCAGATGTTGGAGGCTTCGACGCGGATGTCCCGATATATGCATTATACCATTGCAGAGAAAAATCAATCTATTTGGATTGCACAGCGTGAAGGACGGGCGAAGGATTCTAATGACCGCACGCAAGATAGTGTCCTGAAAATGCTGGCAATGGGAGGTGAAGGAGATTTGATAGATCGCTTGAAGGAAATGAATATTGCTCCGCTTGCCATTTCATACGAATATGATCCTTGCGACTTCCTGAAAGCACGTGAATTTCAGTTGAAAAGGGATATAGAAGGATATAAAAAAACAACACAAGACGACTTGATTAATATGCAAACCGGGCTTTTCGGATATAAAGGTAAGGTGCATTTTCAAGTTGCTTCTTGCATAAATGATGAACTGGAACAAATAGACCGCTCGTTACCGAAACCGGAATTGTTTGCTGCTATTTCTGCTTGTATTGATCAGAGAATTTATCGTAATTACCGGATGTATCCGGGAAATTACGTTGCTTATGACTGGTTGAATGGGACGACAGAGTTTACCGGGATTTATTCGCAGGAGGAGAAACAGCAGTTTGTAGGCTATATTGAGCAACAATTGGGTAAAATAGAGATTCCTAATAAGGATGAAGCTTTTCTGCGTGAGAAGTTGTTATTAATGTATGCCAATCCATTAATAAACCATTTAGCTGCGTGTCGATGAGAATAAGAAAGTTACATATAGTCTGGTTTTGGGGATTACTTTTGCTGATGTCCGCTTGTGGGGAGGATGATTATTATTATCCGTCGGTTAAATTGGAATTTGTAACAGTGAAGGCTGGAACGGATGGTAGTATACAGACGTTGATACCTGATAATGGGGAAGCGTTGACTGTATCTAAAGATCGTACGGGTTCTGCTATTTCGCCAAATACTTCCAGGCGTGTAATGAGTAATTATGAAACGCTTTCGAACGGGCACACGGCTACAGCTGTGATTTATTCTTTGCAATCTCTTGTTACGCCGACACCTAAACCGGCAGATGATCCAACTTATAAAGACGGGTTAAAGCATGATCCGGTAGATGTTGTCAGTATCTGGTTGGGAAGAGGTTATCTGAATATGATTCTGAATCTCAAGGTTAATGGTGGTAAACAGCATGTTTTCGGCATAGTGGAAGATTTGTCCGAATTTGAAACAAATGGTACTGTAAATATGTTATTGTACCATGATGCGAATGGTGATGAGGAGTACTATAATCGTCGTGCTTATCTCTCTGTTCCTTTGGATAAATATGCGGATGCAGAGAATCCCGGTCAAAAGATAACGATTAAGTTCAAATATTATACGTATGATAAGGACGGCACTGCAATAGAATCTGGTAAGTACTGTAACCCCGGATTTGAATATGTTCCGGATAAGAATTGAATAATAGAGTATGATGTTTAAAATGAATCAACTAGCTGTGGGATTATTTTTATTTCTCTCTTCTCTTTTCTCTTGTCAGCAGAAAGGAGATTTCAAGTCTATGAACGTGGATGATTTTGATAACCTCATTCAGAATGAGGATATACAGCGTTTGGATGTCCGTACTTTGGCAGAGTATTCGGAAGGACATATTGCAAAGACAATCAATATCAATGTAATGGATGATTCTTTTGCTTCAATGGCAGATTCGCTGTTGCAAAAAGATAAACCGGTAGCTGTGTATTGCCGTAGCGGCAAGCGGAGCAAAAAGGCTGCGAATATTCTGAGTGAGAAAGGGTATAAGGTCTTTGAACTTGATAAGGGATTCAATTCTTGGCAGGAGGCAGGCAAGGAGATTGAGCATTAGTCGATGTGGTGAAAAATATAGGTTTTAGACATGGATTAATTGGTTTGACGGTGTGGCGGTGATATTAATAGAGAATTGTCTATTCGTTTAGTCCATGTCTAAAAATAAAAAGTTGATCACTCTTTCTCAGCTTTAAGCTCTATTCCTATTACAAAATAATGGGGTATGTCTTTAAGGATTTCTGCTTTCATTTCCGGATCAATTTCTCTTTCTCCACAAAATCGGATGATGTCATGTTGCTTGTCCAGCCAAGCGGAACCATATAAAATTAAAGGAATTTTCAAATGGTCTGTGTCTTGTATAGGCTGAAATTTAAATAGGCGCGGGTAATAAATATAAGAGTGGTATTTTTCTATTGCCTGTAATTTTAATGGTGCACCACCTTTCATCGTTCCCGGTACATTAATAGTGCAAACTGAAGTCGAATCATTGGACTTTCTAAGATATATTGACATCTCTTTGATATTCTCCCATTCGTTCTTGCCTTCCGGAATATGTTTTATTTCCCGGAAAGCTTGACGATGTTCTTCTGGTACTGCATTTAAAGACTGAATGTTTTTCCCGAGTCTGATATTATGCACTTGTTTGGGGGATTTTCCATTTTCATACTCATCCATGTAGACAGTGACCGTATATACTTTGTTCAGAAACTCTTTTAATTCAAAACGGAACATGTGAATGTCCATAGCTTCCAGTACATTATAGATATCTTCTAATTGTGGTTCTGACTGTATTACTTGAGGCTTTTTTTCTTGGGCATTTGCTATGCCTGCAACAACGCACAGGCATAGCAATATGATTATTAGTTTACTTTTGAACATGATGTTATAGACTTTCAAGTAATTTCTTTAAGACGACTGTCGCTGAGATCTCACGGTTAGCAGCTTCCGGAATAACGATAGATTGCGGGCTTTCGATAACGTCATCCGTCACAATCATGTTTCTGCGTACAGGAAGACAGTGCATGAAGAAAGCGTTATTAGTCACTTCCATTTGTCGGTCGCTGACAGTCCATTCTCGGTCTTTACTCAATATCTGTCCGTAATTGTCGCCTGCATAGGCTGCCCAGTTCTTGGCATATATAAAGTCGGCTCCTTCGAAAGCCTTCATTTGGTCGTATTCCACCTTGGCATTTCCTACAAATTGTGGAGCCAGTTCATAGCCTTCGGGATGAGTAATGACGAAATCATAGTCGGTGGCGTTCATCCATTCGGCAAATGAGTTGGGAACAGCCTGTGGTAATGGACGCGGATGCGGAGCCCAAGTCATAACCACTTTCGGGCGTACAGTTTTTTTGTATTCTTCGATGGTGATCAAGTCTGCGAAACTTTGCAACGGATGGCGGGTTGCTGCTTCCATAGAGAATACGGGGCGTCCCGAATACTGGATAAATTGATTCAGAATCGTTTCCTGATAATCGAAATCACGATTCTCGAAGCGTGCAAAAGAGCGTACTCCGATTATATCGCAGTAACATCCCATGACGGGGATGGCTTCCAGTAAATGTTCGGGTTTGTCGCCGTCCATGATAACACCGCGTTCTGTTTCCAGTTTCCATGCACCCTGGTTGATGTCCAACACCATTACGTTCATTCCCAGATTTAAAGCGGCCTTCTGTGTGCTGAGGCGTGTACGTAGACTGGAATTGAAGAAGATCATCATTAATGTCTTGTTACGTCCTAATTCTACATACTTGAAGCGGTCTTTTTTGATTTCAAATGCTTCTGCAAGGGCTGATTTTAAATCGCCGATGTCCTGTACACAAGTAAATTTCTTCATGTTTTCTATAATTAATTCGTTATTATACGATTTATCTTTCAACTGTTTGCTATTCACAGTTTATAGTTCACTATTACATACATATTACCATCTTGTCTGTCCATTTCCTTCAATGACCCATTTATATGAGGTCATTTCTTCCAATCCCATGGGACCACGTGCATGCAATTTCTGGGTACTGATACCTATTTCTGCTCCCAAACCGAATTGGGCTCCATCGGTGAAGGCCGTAGAGACATTAGTATATATACAAGCAGCATCTACTATTTTAGTAAACAACGCTGCACGTTCCTTGTTCTCTGTGACGATGCATTCGCTGTGTCTGGAACTGTTTTCTTGGATATGCCTCAAAGCATCTTCAAAACTCTTCACTGTTTTAACCGCCATTTTATAGTCCAAGAACTCTGTGCCGAAACTTTCTTTCGTTGCAGGTTGCAGAAGTTCGGCAGGATAATGGCCGTCTAATGCCTGATAGGCTCGCGGATCGGCATATATAATCACATTGCTGTCTTTTAACTTTTCGCAAAGCAAAGGAAGCTTATCCAGTCTTTTTTCATGTACGATAGTACAGTCCAATGCATTACATACACTGACTCTGCGTGTTTTGGCATTATAAATAATATCTGCCCCTTTACTTACATCTCCAAACTCATCAAAGTAAGTGTGGCAAATACCGGCCCCTGTTTCAATGACCGGGATTTTTGCATTGTTGCGTACAAAATTGATAAGGTTACTACTTCCTCTGGGGATAACCAGATCGATATAACCTACTGCATTTAGTAATGCTGTTGTAGCTTCTCTATCGACTGGGAGTAGCTCGACAATATGTGGATTGATATTGAATTCTTTTAGTACTTCGTGAATAACACAGATAATGGCCCGGTTGGAATAATCGGCGTCGCTTCCTCCTTTCAATACACAGGCATTTCCGCTTTTCAGGCAAAGGGAGAATACATCGAAACTCACATTAGGTCGTGCTTCGTAGATGATTCCTATTGCTCCGAAAGGCACGCTGATTTTGGTCAGTTTCATTCCGTTGGGGCGTATGGTCTCTTTCAACACCCTTCCTAAGGGAGAGGGAAGCGTTGCAACATTACGTGTATCTGTGGCAATGTCTTTCAAACGCTCCTCTGTCAGTTTCAACCGGTCATACTTTGGATCATTCTTATCCATTCGTGCGAGGTCTTTTTCATTTTCTGCCAGAATAAACGGTGTCTCTGCAATAGCTGCATCAGCTACTGCATTTAGTATCTGATTGATTATTGTGTCATCCAGGATTGCCAATTCACGGCTAGCTGCTTGTACGGCAGCGAAGGTTTCGTTTAAGTTAGTAACCATACACTTTTTTTTCTTTCGATTAATTATTCAATGTATAGATAGTCGTAATGTACTACCGCTTTTTTACCATGTTTTCCTATAGCTTCCTTTGCTTGTCTAGCATCACAATTTACTTTCCCTATTCCTACCTGATTTCCCTGAAAATCCATGATACGCACAATATCGTCTTTTTCAAATTCTCCTTCAATACGTGTAATACCGATCGGAAGAATACTGACTGCATTTTCAGAATTTAGTATTTCGGTAGCACACTTATTAATGTGAATTTCACCTTTTGCGAATCCCTCACTGTGGGCAATCCATTTTTTTACGCTGGATACCGGTTCGTTGGAAGGAATGAATCGTGTGCAGAGAGTTTCATCCGGATGTTGAAGCAGGTCGACCAGGATATTATCTCGTTTCCCATTGGCGATAATTACCGTAATCCCTTCATCTGCTACTTTGCGGGCTATATTGGTCTTTGTCAACATCCCCCCTCGGCCGAAACTGGACTTGGAAGCTTGGATATAGTTGGATAGATCTTTTCCATGCTCAATCTCACGAATGACGGAAGAATCCGGATTTGAAGGAGAACCATTATAAATTCCGTTTATATTGCTGAGGATAATCAATGCTTGTACATTCATCATCGAGGCAATGAGTCCGGATAGTTCATCATTATCGGTGAACATCAGTTCACTGACAGAAATCGTATCGTTTTCATTTACAATCGGAATTACTCCATTTGCAAGCATCACTGTCATACAGTTTTTCTGATTGAGATAATGGCGGCGTGTGCCAAAACTTTCTTTTGTAGTCAATACCTGGCCAACAGGAATATTATGTTCGCGGAAAAGCTCATAATAACGATTGATTAACTTTGCCTGTCCTACTGCAGAAAACAATTGGCGTTGGTCTACACTGTCGAGTTTTTTTTGTGGGGATACTTCACTACGTCCTGACGCTACTGCTCCTGACGAAATGAGAATAATCTCCACTCCCGATTTATGCAATTCTGCTATCTGATCAACAAGCGCTGACATACGAGTAACGTCCAGCGTCCCATCTCGGCGTGTTAATACATTGCTACCGACCTTTACTGCAACCCGTGTAAATACCTGTTTCATTTTTGCTAATTTACTGACGATTTGAAAGTACAAATATAGAACTTTTTATCGATATGTTACCAAAACGGGCTGAAAAGAATTATCTTAGCATCCTGATAGAGAAAAAGTAAATAATGAGATATACGAATCTACAAGTAGAACAGATGACTTCCTTCATCATATTTGAAAGTGCACACATCAATATTACTCCCTGTGTCAATTTGGGTACGGGAGATGAAAAATATACATACGGTCCTCCTAGGCCAATTCACTGGAGAATATCAGAGAAGGCCTGAAGTGTATTAGTCGTTATCTTTTTCTGCTCGACTTCTGATTAGTTCGGTGGCGGATTCGTATTCGTCTTCAGTGACAAGGACAGAGACTGCCGGAGCAATATAGGGTGCCAATGTACCCATAATTCCATCTTTGATAACGCAGCGAATGTCATTGCTTTCTAATAATCCCTTGATGATTTCTGCCTCCCACGGAGAGCCGGAGAATACTTCTATCGACTTGCTGTAATCTTCTTCTTTCATGATCTTATGGTATTAAGGGTTGTTGTTTACAAATATAACAAGAAATGGCAATAAATAGTTATTCTTTTCCAGAATTTTATTCGAGCGTGATTCGTTTTACATTAATCTGTTGGTTTAGGAAAGTCGAGGCTGACTCGATGAACTTATCTTCCGCTTCTGTTGTATAAAACAAACAACTGTTATTTTTAGTACATTTAATATCCATTTCCGGGTGTCTGCACAAATAATCTTTTAAGCTTTCGGCGACATATTCACCTTGTGCGATCACGCGGATATTATCCGGAATATATTGCTGAATTTTCGGAAGTAGCAGAGGGTAATGTGTACAACCCAGAATCACAGTGTCAATCTGTGAGTCTTTCTGCAATAACTGATTTATATATTTCCGGATGAAATAATCTGCTCCTTCATTCTGTGCTTCATTATTTTCTACTAATGGTACCCACATCGGGCAGGCAACTCCCTTTACTTGAATATCGGGGTATAGTTTATGAACTTCCAGCGGGTAAGACTCTGATTTGATTGTACCTGCTGTCGCTAATATTCCGATATGTCGGCTTTGTGTTATATTCCCTATGCACTCTACCGTGGGACGGATTACTCCGAGTACACGACGTTCCGGATCTATCTTCGGTAGATTGTTCATCTGTATACTACGCAATGCTTTGGCAGAGGCTGTGTTGCAAGCTAATATAACAAGATGGCAGCCCAATTCAAATAACTTGTTGACTGCTTGTAGAGTGAATTCGTATACGATTTCAAAAGAACGTGTTCCGTAGGGTGTACGGGCATTATCTCCCAGATAAATATAGTCATATTCAGGTAATATCTCTCTTATCTTATTGAGAATAGTCAGTCCGCCGTATCCGGAGTCAAATACTCCGATCGGTCCGGGTGTATAGGGTAACTGTTGTTTCATAACGGATGAGAATTTATATACGCAAATGTACATGAAAAAAAGGGAAAGAGAAAGAAGTCTGTGCTTCTTTTCCCTTTCCCTTTTAGAATTTCTTACTCTTATTGCTTATTTAATACCGAGATTAGCTTTTACCTTGTTAGTCAGGTTGATGCTTAATGTCTCATTAACATAAGGTATTGGAGTTCTTGCAAGGTCGAAGATGTAAATTACTCCTTCAGCGGCACCAACTGCCTTGATAGCGTCATCTAATTTTTTGTAAATAGGAGCCATTGCATCATTTTGTGCCTTTGCCATTTGTTGCTGAGCATCTTGCTGGAACTGTTCTTGTCTTTGCATCATATCCTGCAACTCTTTCTGTCTTCTTTCAGCGATATTAGCCGGAAGAGAATCCTTAGCGATAGCTTGCTGGAATTCCTGATATTTCTTGTTGAATTCTTCTTGGGTTCTTTGAAGTTCAGCAGTAAGTTGTTTTTCTAAATTCTGAATGTCATTTTGAGCCTTTGTGAATTCCGGCATCACAGTGATAATTTCCTGTGCGTTAATATGACCGAATTTTAAGTTCTGTGCAAATACACCCATTGGGAGTGCAAGCAACATTACAAGTGCGATTTTTTTTAGCATAGTTCTATAATTTATTTGAATGATTTTTAGTTATTTCCAGTTGCAAATGTATGAAATTAATTTGAATATCCTAATCTTCTTAATATTTCATCGCTGATATCAATGCGCGGATTTGCAAAAATTATGCCTGCGGCAGAGGCTCTATCGACTACCATGTCGTATCCATGTTGTTGAGATACAGCCTTTACTGCTTCATAAATTTCATCTTGAATCGGAGTAATCAGCTTGTTTCTCATCTTTGCCAATTCACCCTCCGGACCAAAATAAGTACGTTTTAGTTCAGCGGCAGCCTTCTCTTTGGCTACGATTTCATCCTCTTTCTTTGTTTTTTGTGCAGCAGAAAGAGTTGACGATTTCGCTTGGTAGTCCTGAAACATTTTCTGTGCCTCTTTTGCCAAGACTTCTACTTCAGCCTGATATTTCTTCGTAGCTTCTTGCATTTGTTCATTAGCGCTTTGAGCAGCCGGAATATTCTTCATAATATATTCCGTATCGATCAATGCAAATTTCTGTGCGTTAGCTGCCATACTAATGGCAAACAGCAGAGTGATAAATAGAACAGACTTTCTCATGACGTTTAGTTTTTTGGTGATACATTTTAGAATTCTTGTCCTAAGATAAAGTGGAATTGGCTTCCTCCATATTGTTTAGAACCAAATACCTTGTCGAAACCGTAACCCCAGTCAATACCCATCATACCAATCATCGGCAGGAAGATACGCACACCAACTCCGGCAGAACGTTTCAAATCGAACGGATTGAATTTCTTGATATCATTCCAAGCGTTACCAGCTTCCAAGAAACCTAACACATAAATGTTGGTACTTGTTTCCAGCATTAACGGATATCTTAATTCAATTCCGAGACGTGTGTAAGCATAACCTTCGGAACCGTATGGTGTCAATGAGCTATTTTCATAACCACGCAATGCGATACTTTCTGTTGCGTAGCTTGAGTAACCGGTCATACCATCACCACCGACATCAAATGTACCGAATGGTGATTTCTTGTATTCATTGTAATGACCCAACAAACCGAATTCTGTACGTGTCATCAATACCAGACACTTCGGATGAGCAATAGGGTCCATTAACGGGGTATATGTTTTACCTTTAAATTTCCATTTGTGGTATTCTACCCATTTATGAAGTTTGTTCATTTTGTCTTGGGTGATACTACCTGTTTTAGGGTTAGAGTAGTAACCTTTATAATCCTTGCCATCGAAAGCTGAATACGGCGGAGTGAACTGTACTGATAATGAGAAATCCGAACCGGAGCGCGGGAAGATCGGGTTGTCAATAGAGTTACGTGCCAACGTCAATGAAATGCTCAAATCATTACACTTACCGTTAGTTACCGGGAAGTACTGCCAGTCTTTCAGGTTGTAGCGTTGATAAGCCAACTCTGCAGAAAGGGTGAAGTAGTCATCGGGCCATTTAAGACGTTTACCCCAACCAACGGAAAGTCCCCACATTTTGATAGACTTGTCCGGGTCATAGTAGTTCTCGTAGTTATTGTAGTTGCCATAATTGTACATGCCATAACCACCATAACCGCTATACATACTGTTGTAGTAGTTGTTAAAGTAGCTGGAATTGTAGTAACGGCTACTGATATCCGTTTGTACAGAGAAGAAGGCGGATACGGAGAATGAGTTCGGACGTTTACCACCAAACCAAGGATCGAAGAATGAAATACTATACGATTGATAATACTTAGCATTTGTCTGTCCGCTGATAGTCAATGTCTGTCCGTCACCCTGTGGCAGGATACCGCGATAATTTTCCCCCGGATGCAGCAGATTGGCTATGGAGAAGTTGGTGAACTTCAAACTCAGTTTACCAATGATACCAGTCTGTCCCCAACCGGCAGAGAATTCTACCTGGTCATTGGCTTTAGAAGTCAAAGGCAAACCTATGTCAACGGTTCCGTTCATAGGATCCGGTTGGATATCCGGTTGCAATTTTTCCGGGTCAAAGTGTCCCATTTGCTGAATCTCACGTAAAGAACGCATCAAGTCTTCTTTGCTGAACAATTGTCCCGGACGGATACGAAGCTCACGACGGACTACGTTTTCATACAAACGGTCGTTACCACTAATATTGATTTTATTAATAGTAGCCTGGCGGCCTTCATAGATTCTCATTTCGAGGTCGATAGAGTCACCTACAATATTTACCTCGACCGGATCGAGATTATAGAATAGGTAACCGTTGTTATAGTATAAGTTGCCGATAGCGTCATCGTCTGTGGAAATACGCTCGTTCAGTAACTTTTGGTTGTAAACGTCACCCTTCTTCATGCGAAGCAGGTAGTTTAATTGTTCCGACGGATAGAGCGTATTACCTACCCATGCAACGTTACGGAGATAATATTTCTGACCTTCATCTATATCCAGAAAGACGTTAACTGTTTTTTCGTCATACTGTGATATGCTGTCCTTTACAATCATTGCATCACGGTAGCCTAATTCATTATATTTGTCGATGATAAGCTGTTTATCCGCTTCATAGTTTTCCGGTACGAATTTTTTAGTACGGAACAAGTTACGAAGTTTACCTTTTTCATTGGTTTTCTTCATTACTCGTTTCAACTTGGAAGCTTTGATAGCTGTATTTCCAACGATTTGTATCTCGTGGACTTTTACTTTTTCCTTCTTGTCGATATCGATATCTACAAGAACCTGGTTCTCGCTGGATGGATCATCTTTTTGTGAAATGATCACTTCGGCATTTTTAAATCCTTTGTCATCAAAATATCGTTTGATAAGTGTCTTTGCGCGGTCTACGGTATTCGGAGTGATCTGCATACCTTTTACCATTCCCAGCTTACCTTCCAAATCGGTGCGTTCCGACTTCTTAACGCCGTGATAACGTACCTCAGAGATACGGGGACGCTGCGTTAGACTGATTTTTAACCAGATCTTGTTACCCTCTATTTTTTCGGCTGTAATTTGTACGTTGGAGAATAAACCATGACGCCAGTAGCGTTTGATTGCTCCAGTGATTTCATCACCCGGCACAGTAATTGTTTGTCCTACCGATAATCCGGATATTCCAATCAATACATAGTCTTCATAATTCTTCACGCCTTCGACTTTGATATCCGCTATCTCATACTGTTTCGGTGTACCGGAGTATAAGATGACAGGTTTCGAGTCTTCATCAGTGTTGGCTTCTTGCGCAATGCCTGTTGTTACAAAACAGAACAGACAGATAAACGTTACGAATATAAAGGAAATACGATAATGCATTTATGTTATAATTTGATGTTTCGAATAATGTTAGCTGATTTGTTCACTGGTTTTGCCGAACCTGCGTTCTCTTTGTTGATATTCGCAGATAGCTTTATAGAGTTCTTCGTTGTCAAAATCCGGCCAAAAGGTATCACAAAAATAAAGTTCCGAATAAGCACATTGCCATAACATATAGTTGCTTAACCGGATTTCTCCCCCCGTGCGGATCAACAGATCCGGATCAGGCATGAAGTTTGTTGATAGGTGAGAGGATATGTACTCATCTGTTATTTGTTCAGGAGATATTTCTCCTGCTTTAACTTGTGCTGCTATTTGTCGGGCTGCTTCAGTTATCTCCCAACGGGAAGAATAACTAAGAGCTAACACCAGACACATACCTGTATTATGAACTGTATGTTCTATGCATGCTTTCAGACTAGCTTGCACATCAGCAGGTAATTTCATGAAATCACCGATGACTTGAAAGCGGAGATTATTCTTCATCAATGTCTCCTCTTCAATAGAATCTAACAATAGATTCATCAGAGCCGACACTTCTTTCTGTGGTCGATTCCAGTTCTCGGTTGAGAAGGTGTATAAAGTCAGATACTTAATTCCCAACCGTGCAGCGTCTTCTGTGATTTTCTGCACTGTTTCCGCGCCTGCGTGGTGACCGTAAGTACGTTCTTTTCCCCGTTGCTTAGCCCACCGTCCGTTGCCATCCATAATAATAGCTACGTGTTGGGGGATCCGAGTTTTGTCTATTTGCTCTATATAGGACATCTTCTTATTTTAAACGTATACGTTTATTATTTACCGGCATTTAGCGGATCCTTGTCAAACCATAGCTGGTTCAAACGACCGCGCCATACTTCAGATTCATAAGTGTAGGTATGTGTTTTAGTAGCTTTACTACTTTTTTCCTCATCTTCCTCATCTTCCACTTCTTCCTCAAAACTAGCAGTTCCTCCGCTAAATAAAATATATATATAGTCATTCTTGTCGTCTAATACAGAGGAATAGGTTTCTCTACCTCTGAATTCCGGTTGCTCTTTACTTGGCTTAAAATCAGCTTCGCTCCAGTCCTGATAAGGGAAAGAGAACTTTTTATTTGCTTTTTTCCATGCAAGACCTGCTTCTGAGGTATAGAATGATTCAAATTTCTCTCCAAAGATATAGAACTGGTTGTTATAATACATAATGGTAGGGGTTTGTAGTACCGGGCAGCTTGTCTCTTCGTTATTTGGTGGGAATGAAACCCATATACTGCCCATATATCCCCATGGAACGATAGCTTCAATATCTCCGGCTATTGGCTGTTTAGCATGTTCTCCGATGAGCATAATTCCTTCAAGACCAGTTGCTGTAGTATAAGTTGTATAAGATATGTTTCCAATAGGGAAGTCATCTGGTACAACTTGAAGTTCTTGGTCTGTTTTTGCGTTGGAAGTTATTTCATTAGTAGAAGCAAAAACTTTTGTTTCATTTATTGTCTTGATGTATGTTATTTTATTACTTAAAGGAGCTAGGAGTAGATTTACATGTTCATTTTCAAATAAGCCTGAAGTCTCCCATTTTATACCATTGGTAGATTCATACACGTTACCGTCATTATTATCGGCTGTTGTTGCATATAATTTATTGTTGTATGACAATATTGAAGAAGGAAGACTATTCTTAAATGGATTCTCTTCCAAAGAGTTTGAGACCCATGACATTGCGTTTCCTTTTTGTGCAATATATACTTTGAGGACATTATCCACTACAGAATAAGTAAGAATGTTCTCTCCTAAAATGACTGTTTTTTGTTCTTTAATGGACTCAGAATTACTAATATTAGCAACATAATTCCACCTCAATGAATCCGGATCATGCTTATGTACTCGTACACTAATCGTGTATTCTCTTGTTTGATCAGGAGAAGTGCCGGCCAATGCTTCTGTTGACCATACTTTAAGTTTGATAGGCTTTCTGAGATCAATAGAATCTGCGATGTTAATGATAGAATCCTTGCCGCTTTGGTCTTTCATTGTCACGACACCGGACGCTGTAGTCAATTTAGTTATTAGAATTTTATCAATAATGGTATCAGCATGAACAGGAAGTGAATCTTCATTATAGATTTCACTTTTCAATTGGTCAATAGTGAATTTATACTTCCCAAGGCCTGTTGTATCAAGTTCAAACGCATGTATAGTCGCGTCCGGACTATATTCGATGTTGTTATCATCGTCAAGACATGACGTTATAACGAATGACACCATGAAAAAACTCGCAATAAATGATAAAAACTTTATTCTCATTTGAAAGATTGTGTTTATTTACAAGTTGCAAAAATAGAAACATTTTTTCCGATAAAGAACATTCCCAGCAAGTTTTATATAAAATTATAGATAATAACGTCGATTTTATCGACGTAAAACTCCCTGAATAGGACTATTTTAGCTTATCTTGATGAATGTAATGCCAAAACTGTCTTCCGAAGTGTTCTTCTGTCGAATAACTAAATTTATCGCATATTTCAGGTGCTTTAACACCGGAATATAGCTTGTTGGGGCACTTCTCGATATATATTTCATCCCATAACTCATTGGCTATAAATGACTGAAGAAGTTGGCTGCCTCCTTCCACCAGTAATGATTGTATTTTTCGTTGATAGAGTTCTTCCATTATCTGAGTGAATAGGTTGTGATTAAAGTCGATTGTGATATATGTGATATTCTTTGCTTCCGGATGTTTGTTTGCTGTAAAGACTAATGTTGGCACATTGCCGTCAAATAGCTGCAAATCATTAGGAAGAGACAACGTACGGTCTAATACGACACGTATCGGATTTCGTCCATACCAGTTACGTACGGTCAGAGAAGGATTGTCTAGTAATGCTGTTCGCCTGCCTACCATGATAGCAACAGATTCTGCTCTTCTTTTATGTACGAGCATTGAAGTCAGAGGAGAGGAGAGTACAACAGGTTGCCCGTCCGTTCGTTCCAAGTCAATAAAATGATCGGCAGATTCCGCCCATTTAAGAGTAATATAAGGCCGATGAAGCGTGTTGAAAGTGATGAAACGACGAATCAACTGTCTGCATTCACTTTCTAATACGCCTACAATTACTTCCCGTCCTGCATCTTTTAGTTTTTGGATACCCCTTCCTGCAACTTGTGAAAACGGGTCCTGGCAACCGATAACAATACGTGGAATCTGTTTCTCTATAATCAAGTCAGCGCAAGGTGGCGTTTTTCCGTAATGGGAACATGGCTCCAGACTGACATAAATAGTAGAACGTTTTAATAATGATTCGTCTTTGACGGAACGAATCGCATTAACTTCTGCGTGCGCTTCTCCACAACGAATGTGATAACCTTCGCCGATAATACGTCCGTCGCATACAATGACAGCCCCTACCATTGGGTTGGGGGCAGCGTTACATAGACCATTTTTTGCCAGCTCAATGCAACGCCTCATGTATTTTTCTTCTTCCATTTTGGTGCTCTTCGCTATATTATTCTTACTTTTGCACTCCGAAATTGTGAAAATATGAATCGTATCACTACTTACATCCGTCAGTCATTACAGGATATTTATCCTCCGGAAGAGGTAAAAGCTCTTTCGATGTTGATCTGTTGCGACATGTTAGGTTTAGATGCGCTTGATATTTACATGGGCAAAGATATAATTTTATCCGAATGCAAACAGCGTGAATTAGAAAACATTATATTCCGTTTGCAGAAAAATGAGCCGATACAGTACATTCGCGGCTTTGCTGAATTTTGCGGAAGGAAATTTAAAGTTGCTCCCGGTGTCTTGATTCCTCGTCCGGAAACGGCAGAGCTGGTAGAATTGATAGTGAAGGAGAATCCGGGTGCCCGTCACCTATTAGATATAGGTACGGGGAGCGGATGTATCGCAATCTCTTTGGATCAGAACCTTCCGGATGCAGAAGTAGAGGCTTGGGATGTTTCGGAAGAGGCGTTAGCCATAGCTAGTGAAAATAATAAAGAGTTGGACGCTCGGGTTATGTTTCGACGGAGAGATGTGCTGTCTGATGAACTCGGCGCGACTTCTTGTTATGACGTTATTGTCAGCAATCCACCTTATATAACTGAGGCGGAGAAGCAGGATATGGAAGCCAATGTACTTGATTGGGAACCGGGACTTGCCCTGTTTGTCCCCGATGATGATCCTTTGCGGTTCTATCGTCGGATTGTCCGTCTGGGGTGCGACTTACTTTTGCCGGGTGGCAAGCTTTATTTTGAAATCAACCAGGCTTATGGCCGGGAAACAGCACACATACTTGAAATGAACCAATATCGTGATGTTCGTGTTATAAAAGACATATTTGGAAAAGATAGAATAGTTACAGCTAACCGATGAGTGCACAATTAACTGATGAAGAGGCTTTGAATCGCGTAGCCTCTTATTGCTCTACTGCCGAGCATTGTCGGGCAGAGATAAATGAGAAATTACAACGTTGGGGAATTGCCTATGAAACCATTGCGCGCATTCTAGACCAACTGGAGACGGAAAAGTTTATTGATGATGAACGCTTCTGTCGTGCTTTTGTGAATGATAAGTTCCGTTTTTCCAAGTGGGGAAAGATGAAAATCGCCCAAGGACTTTATATGAAAAAGATTCCTTCTGACGTGGCATGGCGTTATCTGAATGAGATTGATGAAGAAGAATACCTCTCCGTTCTGCGCGACTTGTTAGCTTCAAAGCGGAAAAGTATTCATACCAGTGATGACTATGAATTGAATGGAAAGTTAATGAGGTTTGCGATGAGTCGTGGATTTGAACTAAAAGATATCAAGCGTTGTATCGATGTTCCTGAAGAAGAGGAATTGGTCGACTAAAAAAATATAACGGATTCTTCTTTTTATTCTCGTTCAATTTCTGTACTTTTGCGGCAAATAATTAATAGTTAGTTTAGTTATGAAAAACTTAGAGAGACTATTTGCGGAGAAACTGTTGAAGATTAAAGCTATTAAACTTCAACCCGCTAACCCTTTTACATGGGCTTCTGGATGGAAATCCCCCTTTTACTGTGACAACCGTAAAACTCTGTCCTATCCTTCTCTTCGTAATTTTGTGAAGATTGAAATTACACGTCTGATATTGGAACGATTCGGACAGGTGGATGCGATTGCCGGTGTAGCTACAGGTGCTATTCCGCAGGGAGCTTTAGTAGCTGATGCATTAAATCTGCCGTTCGTGTATGTTCGTTCTACCCCGAAAGACCACGGATTGGAAAACTTGATTGAAGGTGAACTTCGTCCGGGTATGAAAGTTGTAGTGGTTGAAGATTTAATTTCTACAGGTGGTAGTAGTTTGAAGGCAGTAGAGGCAATCCGTCGCGATGGTTGCGAAGTAATCGGTATGGTTGCAGCCTTTACTTATGGATTCCCGGTTGCCGAAGAGGCATTCAAAAATGCGAAAGTGTCTTTGGTGACATTAACCAATTATGAAGCGGTGCTTGATGTGGCACTTCGTACAGGTTATATCGAAAAAGAAGACATACAAACATTGAATGAATGGCGTAAGGACCCCGCGCATTGGGATGCTGGAAAGTAAGATTTTATTGTTAATTCAAATATTTAAAAGAAAGAACCATTCGGACAGTAACTGTTCGGGTCGTTCTTTTTTTATTTTATACTAACAGATATTTATGGCAAATTTTGAGAGTAGTGTCAAGGTAATACCTTATAGTCAGGAACGTGTATATAATAAGCTTTCGGATTTAAGCAATCTGGAAGCTATCAAAGACCGTTTGCCACAGGATAAAGTGGAAGATTTAAGTTTTGATTCGGATACGTTGAGTTTTACAGTCTCTCCCGTAGGGCAGTTGACGCTGCAAATTGTAGAACGTGATCCTTGTAAATCCATTAAACTGGCAACTACCAATTCACCGCTTCCTTTTAATATGTGGATTCAACTGGTTGAAACTGCTGAGGAGGAATGTAATGTGAAAGTGACTATCGAAATAGATATTAATCCGTTTATGAAAGCGATGGTACAGAAACCGCTTCAGGAGGGGTTGGAGAAAATGGTTGAAATGCTGGCTGTTATTAATTACTAATACTTGTTTTTATGGCACAGAAACTTTGGGAGAAATCCGTACAGGTGAATAAAGATATCGAACGTTTCACTGTAGGTCGTGACCGCGAAATGGACCTTTATCTGGCTAAACATGATGTGATCGGTTCTATGGCTCATATCACAATGCTCGAAAGTATCGGTTTGTTGACAAAGGAGGAACTCGTGCAATTGTTGGCAGAGTTGAGGAATATATATGCTTCGGCCGAAAAAGGTGAATTTGTGATAGAAGAAGGAGTGGAAGACGTACATTCACAGGTGGAACTGATGTTGACCCGGCGTTTGGGTGACATAGGAAAGAAGATACATAGCGGGCGTTCACGCAATGACCAAGTGTTGCTGGATTTGAAACTCTTTACCCGTACCCAAATTAAAGAAATCGCTGAGGCGGTAGAGCAACTTTTCCATGTGCTGGTTAACCAGAGTGAGCGATATAAGGATATACTGATGCCGGGATATACACATTTACAGATTGCTATGCCGTCCTCTTTCGGACTGTGGTTCGGTGCATATGCCGAGAGCTTGGTAGATGATATGTTATTCTTGCAGGCTGCCTTTAAGATGTGCAATCGTAATCCGCTGGGCTCTGCTGCCGGATATGGTTCTTCTTTTCCATTGGATCGGACGATGACAACTCGTTTGCTCGGTTTTGATTCGCTGAACTACAATGTAGTATATGCTCAAATGGGACGTGGAAAAATGGAGCGTAATGTGGCTTTTGCTTTGGCAACCATTGCCGGAACAATATCCAAACTAGCTTTTGATGCTTGTATGTTCAACAGTCAGAACTTCGGTTTTGTAAAGTTGCCGGATGATTGTACTACGGGGTCCAGTATTATGCCACACAAGAAGAACCCGGATGTCTTTGAATTGACACGTGCCAAATGTAATAAATTGCAATCGCTTCCTCAACAGATCATGATGATTGCGAATAATCTGCCATCCGGCTATTTCCGTGACTTGCAGATTATAAAAGAAGTCTTTATTCCTGCTTTCCAGGAATTGAAAGATTGCTTGCAGATGACGACCTATATAATGAACGAGATAAAAGTGAACGAACATATTCTTGACGATGATAAGTATCTGCTTATCTTCAGTGTAGAAGAAGTGAATCGTTTGGCTCGTGAAGGTATGCCTTTCCGTGATGCTTATAAAAAGGTGGGACTGGATATTGAAGCCGGAAAATTCTCTCATGGTAAAGAAGTACATCATACGCACGAAGGCAGTATTGGTAATTTATGTAATGCCGAAATCTCCGCATTGATGCAGCAGACCGTTGAAGGTTTCAATTTCTGTGGGATGGAAGAAGCAGAAAAGGCACTTCTTGGGCGATAAACAGCATTTCGAAGGATAGTTTTTTAAACTTTCCTTCGAAAAGATTTGGCAGAAACAAGTAAACTGTTTATCTTTGCACCCGTTGAAAATACGCGGAAATAGCTCAGTTGGTAGAGCATAACCTTGCCAAGGTTAGGGTCGCGA
>CAUHML010000024.1 GCA_959606905.1 uncultured Bacteroides sp.
AGTCGTTTCATCCTTTTTATTCTTGATTCTTATTGATTGAGTTCTTGCAGAACTCGGTCATGTTTTTCTCTTTTCAAACTTTTGCCCTCTTACAGAATAAGAAGTCTGGCAAAACAAGAAAAAAAAGATGACAAAGAAAGTTTATACAAAGCCGGAGCTGAAAAGCGAGGCTTTCGTGCCGCAAACGCATGTGGCTGCTTGTGGAGATAGTGGAACTGTTTATAAGTTTACTTGTGATGCACCAAGAGGAACGTTGTATTATTTTAGAGATAAGCCTGCTTCTGGTTCACAACCCACTATAGGAAATCGAGGTATTTGGCTAGGAAACTATCATCCATGTAGTGCATTTCATGAAGCCGAAGCCCAATCTGGTTTTTATTGGGGATATGTTGATTACAACCATAATCAGATATTTGAGAAAAGTGAATTAGTCATTGTTTGGAGAGGACAAAAGGGCTGGGAGGGTCACGCCACCAAGAACCTTGACATAAATTCTTGGGAAACTGCTAAATCCTAATCGGTAAATAAAACAGTAAATAGCAATCTTATTCATTTATTTCAATCTTGATTCCTAACGCTTAGATAAATTTATTGATTCTCATTAATAGAAATAGAGATTAAATAATATATGATCAGACTACTGGAGGAACTAAGTCAGAATATCGTTTGAGCTGCAAAGAATTAGTGTAATGAAAAGGAAAATGAAAGGATCATATTGTAGATGGTAAATCGCAATATATCAATTATTTCAAAATTCTTTCACACCGGAGTTTCTCCGGGACCCAATCACTATTTCGCTTCAAACCTTTTCTGATTTCCTTTCCTCCGAAACAGGAATCAAAAAAGAAAAAAATAGTATGAAGAAAGATTATCAAAAACCGATGCTTATTAGCGAAGAGTTCATTCCGAACGAATATGTAGCTGCATGCTATAACTTTAAAGCACTATTTCATTGTCATTATGGAGAAAACAATACAAACAATCATGGAGAACCATGCGCTACAACCTATGTAGATATTAATGGTATCCATGCTACAGGGCACGAAGGGACTATAGAAAAATGGGGTATACCTATTCTCAATATTGATTGGAATGGATTCGATTTAAGTGACGCAAAAGTAGGTGACAAGATTAGAGGCATCAAGTGGACTAGCTATGATACAGTAAATAACACTGGAGAATACAATCATCAAGGTTGGGGTGAAATCAGATCTGCTGTTGAAGAAATACCAGGTCGTCCTAACCACTCTTAAGACATTCCCCTATTTATGAAATTCGCATCAAATAACAGTATAGACTTGGACCTTAAAAGTAAAGTCTATACTGTAAACCTCTCAAATTAGGGTTCTAAAATATCTATCTTCGCTGCGAATCAAAATTTACGAATTATGCAAAGCAATGAAGACCTTGAAAGATTCTACTTTCCCTATCTTTGGGTCTATCATCGTAAAATATAGACTTGGTTGTATGCCAATAGTTAAAAATCAATCGAATTTGATAATATCTTTTTGTGAGATGCCAATTCTGGTGCCTTATAAAAAGGATATGCTCTAAATTAAGTATTAACTTTTGTTGAGCTTCAAAAAGGGAAGATAATCTATATATTTTCCATCGAGACAAATTTCGGTAACATATACGACCACGGAAGTAAATGAAATCCAATACACTAGACTCAAAAACTTTTCTTTGAAAAAAAATCATTATCCTAGTGGAATCCCTGCAAGACATAAACCCTGTGGAACGGGCATTGGTGAACAAAGCGACGGCAAACCGTACTCCGATCAATGCCACTATTGAATTGACACCGACGTGCAATTTCCGTTGTGATATGTGCTATATCCGCATGGAGAAGTCACAAGCCGAGAAAAGAGGAGGATTACGGAGCATAGAGGAATGGCTGCACATTGCCGACCAGCTACAGGAAATAGGAACGCTCTTCATCTTACTGACAGGAGGCGAGCCCCTACTCTATCCTGATTTCAAAGAATTATATATCCGGCTGAAAGAAAAAGGATTCATCCTCACCATCAATACAAACGCGACTTTGATAGATGACGAAACAGTACGTCTGTTTCAACGTTTGAAACCCCGGAGGGTGAATGTCTCGTTATATGGTGTGACCAACGGAACTTATCTCAATCTGTGCCACGCGACAAACGGTTTCGACCGTTGCCTGGAAGGACTGAAACGATTAAAAGAATATGGCATAGATACCAAACTGAACCTCACCTTGACACGACAAAATATAAAAGAACACCGGCAAATGCTGGAACTAGCTGACGAATGGGACTTACCTATGCTGACCAACAGTTACATTTCAGTCTATTCACGGCCGGGATGCGCCACCACGCTACCCCTTGATACGTGCCGCCCCGTACCGGATGAAGTGGCACATGCCGAGGTTGAGGCACTGGAACATAAATATGGCAAGGAATACACATCATACGCCACTCATGTCCTCCAGCAATTGGAACGTGGAGAATCTCCCGTACCTGCTGAAGGCATCGGACTTGCCTGCCGGGCAGGTAAAAGTTCCGCATGGATCAACTGGCAGGGCGTCATGACTCCGTGCGTCGATATGGAAACACCAGCCGTTTCGCTACTTTCCACAACCGTAAGCGATGCCTGGAAACAAATAGTAACCAAATGCGAACAACTTCCGTTCCATAAAGAATGCGCAGGTTGTACCTTACGCTCTATCTGTGATGTCTGCTATGCCAATGCCCGCAATGAAAAAGAGCAATGCGGCGGCATCGGCTACCTTTGCCGCATTGCAAAAAGTAAAAAGAAACAAATGAAAGGAAGTCTATAAAGACTTTTCTCATAAATACATATACATTCCAAGTTATGGATCATCTTCACGATGCCAACCTTTTGGAACGGGCATTGGTGGACAAAGCCAATCAGAGCCGTGTCCCGATCACTACCAACTTCGAGCTGACTCCCACCTGTACGCTCAACTGCGACATGTGCTTCATACGCACCGAACGCAGCGTGGTGGAACGGCACGGAGGTTTGTCGCCTTTGCAACAATGGCTCGACTGGGCAGAACAACTTCAAGACATGGGTACACTCTTCATCCTTCTCACCGGAGGTGAACCGATGCTCTATCCACACTTCAAGGAGCTGTACACCCGGCTGCGCGAAATGGGATTCATCCTGACTCTCAATACGAACGGCACACTCATCGACAACGAAATGGTACGCATCTTGCAGACCCACAAGCCGCGGCGGATAAACGTCACCCTGTATGGAGACAGCAGAGAAACTTACGGACGCTTGTGCCACAATCCGCAAGGATACACCCTGTGCATGGAAGCCCTGAAACGGTTGAAAAAGGCAGACATTGATGTGAAACTGAACGTAAGTATCGTACGAAAGAATGAAAAAGATTACGACGAGATCATCCGTCTGGCCCAGCATCTGGACATTCCGGCAGAAGTAAACTCATACATGTTTCCTCTCTCACGCCCCGAATGCGGAAGTCTGCGTAACATTCTAACTGAAAGACTGGATGCCGACGAGGCGGCCCGCATCGAGATGCAATATATGGAGTACAAAAAAGGGAATGACATGGCACGATACATGCACGACTTGAAATATACGCTTGCCCATGTGGAAGGAACACGAGCCTGCTCTTTGGAGTGCAGAGCTGCCAAGAGTTCATGCTGGATCAACTGGCAAGGCATCCTCACCCCCTGTGTGATGCTGGATCAACCGGCCGTTGACCTGAAAAAGATTCCGATGACAACTGCATGGCAACAACTTTTAGAAGAAGCCAAGGAACTGGTATCCCATACCGAATGCGAGGGTTGCCACCTTCGTCCCGTATGCAACGTATGCTATGCCGCCGCACACTGTGAAAAAACAATCACCGGAAGCATGGACTATCTTTGCCAGATGGCGAAAGCCAAAGAACGGATCATTACGAATTATCCCCCCGTAATACATTAAAAACTGAAGATTGTGAGACTGAATATCGGCCCGCTAACGATTGAATTGTCAGGAGTGACAGAACAGGAGATTCCTGTTAACAGCCGTTTGTTTCTCGACCATAAACCCGCTACCAAAGAAGCGGACCGGTACTATACATTCTATTTTGTCAACCGTCTGCCTTTGCCGTCCAACGACTGGCAGATCACATTCCAACGCAACGACATCGTAGTTTTCCGGAAGGAAGAACAAGAAACACGCCTGCTGGCTGTAGGAAACCTGAATGCCTGCTATGCTCTCTATCAGGAAAGAAACGAAAGAGATGCCAACATCTATTTCATCGAAGGTCTGAAAAGAGAACTGCAAACAGATACCCTGTTCATTTCCTGCCTGTGCCTGGAACGTCCTTTATCTGTCCAGGGATGTTACATACTACATTGTACTTTTCTGGATTATCGTGGGCAAGCCATCTTATTCAGTGGTCCTAGCGGCATTGGCAAATCGACGCATGCCAACCTGTGGTGCCGGCATATTCCCGGCACCCAGGTACTCAATGGCGACCGTGCCCTGCTCTGTCCACTTCCAAACGGCGACTACGAGATAACGGGATGGCCTGTATGCGGTTCCAGCGGTATCTGTCACAATGAACGCCGCCCGTTGGAGGCCATTGTATTCATCGAACAGGCATCTGATAACACCATCCGTCCCCAGACAGCCATGAAGCATTTCAAAGCTCTCTGCTCGCAGGTTACAATCAACTGGTGGAATCCAAAGCTCACCGGCAAAGCACTCGACGATCTGCAGGTTTTGACCAGACAGACAAGCATCAGCACCTATGCGTGCAACATGAATCCGGAAGCAGCCTTCACCCTGCACAGGTATCTGACCAAACTGGAAATTATCCGATAATGTGAAATACGCCCCATTATGAAGACTGTCGATACGAAAGAATACATATCCATGCTGCGTACCCTCATTGAGGAAGGAAAGCAGGTGAGCATGATCATCTCGGGCAGCAGCATGGCTCCATTCCTGATCCACGCAAGAGACCACATCTGCCTGAAAAGCCCCTCCGGTGAACTTCGGAAAGGAGATATGGTGTTCTATCAGCGAAGCAACGGTGAATATGTCATGCACCGTATTTATAATGTTAAAAATGAAGAATATTATCTTATCGGTGACGCCCAGACTGTCATCGAAGGTCCAATTCAAAGAGAACAGATTTTCGCCATCATTATCAAGGTGAAGCGAAAAGGGAAATGGATAGTTCCAGAAGATTTCCAGTGGAAATTCTTCGCCCACATATGGCCGAACATAATTCCTTTACGCAGGACCATCATTAAAACATATCGTTTTTTCAAAAGATGAAAAGAACCAAAGAATTTATCAAACGAAACATAGCCGGAGAAATCGTACTGGTTCCTTCCGGACAGACCGCCCGAGAGTTCAACGGAATGGTCACCCTGACCGAAACCGGAGAATTTATCTGGGAGCATATCGAAGAAGCAGAAAGCTTCAACCATCTAGTACTGTTGATTCTGGAGGAATACGAAGTGGATAAAGACACCGCATCGCAAGATGCCGCAGGATTTATCATGCAACTGCTGCAAGCCGGCATGATCCGTCCCACAGGTATAAACTGGTAAACAGTAATCTGTTCAATTCAGATATGACAAACAATACAATAAGAAATGTTAGAAGAGAGATTCGTTTTCTTCGCGAGAAGCGCCGGATCTGTAAAAAATGTTAGATCAGGTAAGTTCAAGACCCTATGTTATCAGCGGATAATAGAATGAACTTACATTTTATTCCCCATTACATCTGCCTGTGAAGGTCGATGTAATTTTAACTATAAATAGGATAATGCAATAATATAAAGACAATGAGACTCAATTCTAATTTAATTCTTCGCCAAGTAGGTGGAGAATATATGATTGTCAATCCGTTTTCTGAAACCATGGATATGGCACAGGTCTATTCCTTGAATGAAACAGCCGCCTGGTTATGGAAACAATTGGAAAACAAGGAATTCACGGTAGATGAAGCCGGAGCACTGCTGTGCAATGAATATGAAGTAAATAAAGATACAGCCCGAAACGATGCCAACGAGCTGTGCCGACAATGGTTAGAAACTGGGTTAGCCATAGAATAAGACAAAAAGATGATCTCAGCCCCATTACAAAAGGCTTTCATGCTTTTGCTAAGGCAAGGACTGTGGGACCGGCAGGAAGACTGTTCCGCCCTTTTTCCTCTAGATGAAAAGGAATGGAATGAAATTCACAGCATGGCAAGAAAACAAACCGTACAAGGCATTATTTACGATGGCATCCGCCTGTTGCCGACTGAAGCCGTACCTCCCCGGAAGGTATTGCTTGGCTGGATGGTGGAAGTTGACACCTTGGAACGGGTGAACCGGCAACACCGGGAAACGATTAAAGCCCTCCAACAGATTTATGTACAATCACCTTCTATCCCTTTCCTGCTGCTAAAAGGGATAGGGACAGCTGACTTCTACCCTCATCCGGAACATCGCATAGCCGGAGACATCGACCTGTGGTTCGGAAACAAGACACAAACCGAACAAGCCAACCAACGGATGGAAAAATTAGGATTACCGATAAAAAGAGGAACCAATGGTGAGGCTTCCTGTCTGATAAACAGAGTTCTGATTGAACATCACAGCAGGCTGATAGAGTTGCACAACCCTTTCCTCCAAAAAGAAATCCGCCAATGGGAAGCGGGGGTCTTTACCAACAGCCAAGGCAAACTTCCGAGCGAAGCGAATCATCTATTACTTTCCACCCACATATTGAAGCATCTTATCAATGAAGGGATCGGACTACGACAATTGTGTGATATAGCCATGGCTTTTAACGCATTACATTCTGTTACAAACAAAAACGAATTAGAGTGTATCTGTCGCAAATGGCACATTCACCGGTGGAACCGGTTACTTTATGCCCTATTGATAAAATATCTTGGCGTGCCGGCCGACCTTTTACCATTCAGTACCAGTCTCTGTCCGGACAAGTTAATGCAAGAGATTTGGGAAAGTGGCAATTTTGGACATGGAGACGAACGTTACGGTGAACGTCCCACCGGGAAATGGGCGAACAAACGATACACGTTGAAGCGGATCTTTCACAAAATGCACTTATCGTTAGGTTATGCTTTCGACGAAACTTTCTGGTGGCTGGCCGGATTAGCCCTCTTACGTTTCAAGGAAATGATAAAAAAGAAATGAAAGAATTGCTGAAAAAATTTTTGCAGAAGCTCACACGGGAGAATCTGAGCAATACATGTCAGTTAGGATGGAAAGCTTTCAAATGGGTTATGCAGGTAACAGAAGGATACCATTGGCTCATCACCTTCTCTATCTTTTCGGGTATTTTCGGAGTGGTCATGTCATTGGTCAATGTGGCCATGTCCAAATGGATCATCGATGTAGCTACCGGAGCACAGGAAGGGAATATTTACCTGGTAGCCACAATAGTAGCCTTATCCTTCCTGCTGGGTATGGGGATAAAACTTGTATCTCCCTGGATTTTTGGCAAGATCAACATGCGCATCAGTATCCGCATGCAAAATTCGCTGTCCGACGCCCTAATGATGTGTTCATGGAAAGGAGCAGGGAAATGGCACACAGGCGACCTGCTGACCCGTATCAGCAGTGACGCTTCCGAAGTGTTGGGAATGGGAATGGGCATTCTACCCAACCTGCTGGTTACCGGCTTGCAATTGGCAAGCTCTTTTATCTACTTGTGGATTCTTGACGCGCGTTTAGCTTGGTTCATACTGGGAGTCACCCCTCTTGTTTTATTGTCAAAGATTTATTTCAGAAAGGTCCGGGAACTGAGCTGTGCCCAAAAAAAGATGAACAGCGAGATGGGTACCGTCATGCAAGAAAATCTGTCCAAACGGATTCTAGTCCGCTCGCTCGGAGCCACCAACTACCGGAAACAGAAATTACATGAAACACAAGAGAAGTTGTTCAAATTGGGAATGGAACAAATCAAATTTTCCACTTTTACGCAAGGGGTCATGGGATTTACATTTGGAGGAGGGTACTTATGTGCATTCCTTTGGGGTATTTTCCAACTGCATAACCACGAGATAACATTCGGAACAATGACAGCCTTTCTTCAACTGGTCGGACAGGTACAGGGACCTTTTTTAGGGTTAATATCCATCCCTCCCAGTCTGATACGGGGATGGACCTCCGTGGAACGGTTAATGGCCCTCTTTGAAGATGTAGAACCGGACGAACACCCGGTCTACATAGACCAACCACTGACACTGAACTTTCGGAAAGTGTCTTTTGGCTATGAAGAGGGACAGCCGGTACTCGACCGGTTTACAGCTGCCTTTCATCCGGGAAGTTCCACCGCCATAGCCGGACCTACCGGAACAGGAAAAACGACCATTATCCGGCTGATACTGGCTTTGGTTTATCCGGAAAAGGGACGCATCGATTTGACAACTGATGACGGACGGACACTCAGTGTGACCCCCGATTTACGCATCAACTTCGTCTATGTGCCCCAAGGAAATACGTTGCTGAGCGGTACCATCCGGGAGAATTTATGGCTGGGTAGTCCGGGAGCAGACGAAGAGGCTCTGCATAAAGTCATCCGGCTGGCCTGCGCTGAATTTGTGTTCAGTCTGCCGGAAGGACTAGATACCAAGATAGGGGAACATGGATATGGCTTGTCTGAAGGACAAGCCCAACGGATTGCAATAGCCCGCGCACTGTTGCGTCCCGGGCGGATCTGGCTGTTTGATGAAGCATCATCGGCACTTGACACCGAGACCACCACACACCTCATGGACAATTTGTTGCAATGGGGAAAGAATAACACATTAATATTTGTGACACACGATTCACGACTGATGGAACGATGTGACCAAGTGATTCATATAAAGGAATAAAAAACAATTAATTATAAAACAATGGATAAAACAATCAAACTGGCCTGTCTGTTGGCAATAATCATTTTTAGTTCGTGCGCTTCACGCAAAGATTTTGTCTATTTACAAGATATGGATGAACTACAGGAATATCCTATGGTTCAAAAATATGAAGCCATCATCCATAGGGATGACAGATTGAGTATTATTGTGAACAGCAAAAACCCAGAACTGTCCCTGCCTTTCAATATGTCCGGAAGCAGAAGCTATTCTGTAGAAGCAGACGGAAGCATTTCCAACAATGAAGTGGGGGTATTAAGTGATGAAAAAGAAAAAGGTTATTTAGTGGATATCAACGGGAATATAGACTTTCCTGTGCTGGGACAACTGCATGTGGAAGGACTGACCCGCCGACAATTAACCGAACTGATCAAGAAACGACTGATCAACGAAGAATTGCTGAAAGATCCTATGGTCACCGTCAATTTCCTTAACTTCAAATTTTCCGTGCTGGGAGAAGTTGGACATGTAGGAACCTTTGAAGTGAAAGGCGACCGCATCACTCTTCTGGAGGCTCTTGCCATGGCCGGAGACCTGACCCCCCGATCCCGTCTGGACCGTATCGCCGTCATCCGCGAATATGGGAACAAGCGACGAATCCTGTTCCACGACATCCGCAGTAAAGACATCTTCACATCGCCTTACTATTACCTGCAACAGAATGACATCGTTTACGTAGAACCCACCAACATGAAGGCCACCGAACAGGCCCAGAGAAAACTGAGCACGTGGAGTATGATCCTGTCCTTCATCACCACAATCACCTCACTGGTGTTGTTAACTACTAAATAAAAAAGAAACGACATGATAAGAATGAGTGAACAAAAAGATATGTCGGGAGATAAGACCTTAAGCGGGGGAGGATTCAATATCAACCCCGTTGACATCATCATGTACCTGTTGTCCAAATGGTACTGGTTTGTATTGTCGGTCAGTCTGTTCGGCGGATATGCATGGTATCAATATGCCAAACTTCCCTTTATCTATTCACGGTCAGCCACCGTCATGATAAAGGACGCCTATTCAAACAACATCGGTCGCGGGCTGGACCGTTTTAACACCTATTCATATACCAATGTATCCAATGAGATCCTGCAATTCCAGTCACACAAACTCATGCGCGATGTGGTGAACCGTCTTCACGCCAATGTATGCTACCTCATCATGGATGACTTGCGTGAGGAGGAACTTTATACGCAAGCCCCTGTCAAGGTTTCATTCCCGGAAGAAGAGGATCATCTTGATTTCAGCCTGACAGTCAGAATCCTGAACAGGAAGCAAGTCCGGTTATCCGATTTCTCGACAGACGCCACAAGTATAACGCTGACGGCCAATCTGGGTGACACTATCCAGTCGCCCGTAGGAAAAATAGTGGTCTCACCCACCTTATATTATACAGACAAGTGGTTCAACACACCGATTACGATACGCCGGCAGAGTACGGACACAATGGCCAGCCTATTCAGAAGCAACCTGAACATCAGCCAAGCTGAGAATGACGCCTCCATCCTCTACCTGTCACTCCGTGATTACTCCACCGCCCGTGCCGAAGATGTGCTCAATATGCTGATTACAGTGTATAATGAAGAGACTATCAAAGACAAGAACCAGATAGCCATCAATACCTCCAGCTTCATCAACGAGCGTCTAGTCATCATCGAAAAAGAACTGGGAGGCGTGGAAAACGAACTTCAGTCCTACAAACAGAACAATGACATCATCGATATCGGTTCAGCCGCTTCCATGTCCATGTCAGACAAACGGCAGTACAGCTCGACCACTCAGGAACTGGAATTACAGGCACGCATGGCACGCTACATCAAGAGCTACCTGGTGGACCCGTCCAAAGAAACCGAGCTTATCCCTTCAAACACCGGCATAGCCGACATCAACATTGAAACCCAGATAACGGCCTATAATGCCAACAAGTTGAAACGAGACAAACTGATAGAAGGAAGCAGCGACAAGAATCCCATCGTCCAGGAACTGAACAAGAATCTGATTGCCATGCGGCAGAATATCATCCGGGCCATCGACAATATGATTGTCAGCATCGATGTGAAACTGAACGAGGCACGAAGCAGGGCCGGAGAAGCCCAGTGGCGGGTAACCAACATACCTAGACAACAGCAGCAAATGCTTTCTATCGAACGTCAGCAACGCATCAAAGAGGAACTTTACCTCTATCTACTGAACAAACGCGAAGAAAATGCGCTGAGCCAGGCCACCACCGAAACTGACGCCCGTGTGCTCGATCCTGCTGGAGGAGGGGATGCTCCGATTTCTCCCAACGGACGCAGCATGATCATGGCAGGTGTCATGAAAGGAATCGCCCTGCCGGCCATTGTCCTGCTATTGTTCCTGTTCTTCGATACCCGTATACGCAACCGCAAGGACATCGAGGATGCTGTAACCGTTCCTTTCCTGGGCGAAATACCCAAGGATTCATCCAAAGGGAAAACAGAGAATAAAGAAACGGCACATGGCATTGCTGTCCGTGCCCAAGGGCGTGACATTGTATCGGAAGCCTTCCGCATAATACGCACCAACATGGATTTTATGCGTGTCAAGTCAAAGAACATGCAAGTCGTCACTTTCAGCTCGTTCGGACCGGGTGCCGGCAAGACATACGTATCCAGCAATCTGGCAGCCAGCTTCGCGCAAACCGACAAGAAGGTCATCCTGATTGACATGGATATCCGTAAAGGGACTTTGACTTCACATACCCGCCTCCACACAAAGGAAAAAGGAATGACCTCTTTTCTGGCAGGCAAGGCCACAACGGATGAAATCATCAAGCACAACGAGATCTGTGAAAATCTGGATTTCATTCCGGCCGGTCCCATCGCCCCCAACCCGTCAGAGCTATTGCTCAGCGAACAACTGGAAGTACTGATAACCGAACTGCGCAACCGTTATGACTATATCTTTGTCGACAATGTGCCTGTAGGAGTGGTGGCCGATGCCGCCATCACCAACCGCATAGCCGACCTGACCATCTTCGTGGTACGGGTTGGCAAACTGGACCGCCGCATGTTACCGGAAGTGGAAAAAATTTATCGCAGCGGACAACTGAACAACATGTCGTTGGTACTTAACGGGGCCATAGTAAAGACAGGCGGATACGGAGGCTATGGATATGGTTACGGCTACGGCTATGGTTATGTGGATGGTTCCGAATCATGCTGGAAACGGCTGTTCAGAAAGAAATCCTAAAATCCCCCCAAAAAAGAAGTAGGATGTTTGGTATATTCAAGTCCAAATACAATTTGATTAATTCTGGTTTAATGAAGGGTATGACCGATGTCCATTCCCATGTTCTTCCGGGAGTGGACGACGGTTCGCCCGACATAAATGCCAGTCTATCCCTGCTGCGCTATATGGAATCCATAGGGTTGCGGAAAGTGTGGCTCACCCCCCATATCATGGAAGATTATCCCACACCGAACAAGAAGCTGCGACAACAGCTCGACGTGTTGAAGGCGGCCTATTCCGGCCCGTTGGATCTACGGCTGTCTTCCGAATATATGATGGATGCCGCTTTTACAAACAAGCTGGATGGAGAAGTGCTGCCTTTGGGCAGCAGCCACCTGCTGGTCGAGACATCCTACATGTACCCTCCTCCCGGTTTGCCGGATATCCTGATGAAAGTATGGAATGCCGGTTATCAACCGGTCATCGCCCACCCGGAGCGTTACCTGTACATGGAAGAAAAAGATTACCTTCTGCTGAAAGAGAAAGGTTACAGCTTTCAACTCAATCTGATGTCACTGAGCGGTTACTATGGCCCGCACCCCAAAGTGGTCAGCGAAAAGCTGTTAAAACAAAAAATGTACGATTTTGTGGGTACGGACCTGCACCATTTGGAGCGTTACCGGCCCATGCTTGACCAATTGAGGTTGACCCGAAGACAACTCGAAGCTTTAGAAGGTCTGATTGCTAACAATGCGCGTATTTAACTGTCTGTCGGGAGGTATCCTGTGCGGTCTGACACTGCTGTTGATATTTCTCCCCTGCTTCACTCCCGAGTGGGCCGGAAATCTTATCTTCATCAGTCTATCGGCGATTCCTATATGTATAGCCGATGGGATTATTTTCGCGATTCTGCTTTGGAAACATAATCGTTGGTGGATGCTTTACTTGCTTTTGCTATTAGGTAGTTCACCTATTCTATCCGGTTACTTTCCGCTTCATTTCCTACATAGAGAAGAAGTGCCAGATTCCAATCAGCTAAAACTGGTTTGCTGGAATGCCGAAGGGTTCAGACTGAACAAAGACACCCTGGCGAAGGCCATCCATAGCATTCGTATCCTGCAGCCCGGCATCGTCTGCCTGCAGGAACGTCCCCATACCAATCTTCTGGCATGGGACACCATCCGAGCTGCTTTTCCCGATTACCCCTATTGCATCGTCAACTCGCGGGAGGATGAAATTCTTAATCTGGCCGTCTTCAGCCGCTGGCCTGTCGGAAACGTTCAAGAGTACTACTTCCCGGACAGCTACAATAAGATGCTTCAAGCGGATATCCGGATGATAGGGCAAACTTTCCGGTTATTCAACGTCCATCTGCAAACTACCGGCATGAATGAATCATCCTCAATGAAAGACAGACTCCAGACGATGCGCCACCACGCCATCCGGCGTAACCGGCAAGCCGATCTCTTGGCAAACGCCATTGCCGAGAGTCCTTATCCGGTCATCGTGTGCGGTGATTTCAACGATACACCGGCTTCGTATGTTTACCGGAAAATCAGCCGGTCACTGCAGGATTGCTTCCTCCAGGCCGGCCGGACATGGAAAGGCAGCTACCAACGCTGGGGCGATTTTTTACGAATAGATTATACGCTCTGTTCACCTGCATTCCAAGTGAATTGTTACCAACTGGTTTCCAATCCCTGGAGCGACCACAAACAGCAGCACTGTGTGCTCTATCTGGACAAACGCTACTAAAAAACAAGATTTCAAAAAATGACTAAAGAAAACTGGACAATAGAAATAAAGCCAAAGAAAAAATGGCTGGATATAGATCTGAAAGGTATATGGCGGTACCGTGACCTATACTATATGTACGTGAAACGCGACATTGTCACCGTGTACAAACAAACTATTCTGGGTCCTCTCTGGTTCCTCATCCAACCGATCTTCACTACCGTGATGTATATGTTCATATTCGGTGGCCTGGCAGGTATCTCGACGGACGGAGTACCACAGCCTTTATTCTACATGGCAGGTATCATGCTGTGGAATTATTTCAGTTCCGCGTTCAACGTATCCTCCAATGTGTTCACGGCTAATGCGGGCGTGTTCGGCAAAGTCTACTTCCCCCGTCTGGTCGTGCCGTTGTCCGGCATCACCTCCAACCTAATCAAGTTCGGAATACAATTGTTGTTGTTCATTGCCATGTATCTCTATTTTTATGTGAAAGGAGCTTCACTGCATGTCAATGCCGCCCTGCTGTTGTTTCCGTTCCTGACATTTCTGATTGCATTCCATGCCATGTCGTGGGGGTTGATCGTATCGGCGCTGACCACCAAATACCGTGACCTCACCCAGTTGGTCACCTTCGGCCTGCAACTGTTCATGTATGCCACTCCGGTCATTTATCCGCTAAACGCAGCTCCGGAAAAATACCGTGACATCATCGCGCTCAACCCGTTGACCCCCATATTCGAGACCTTTAAATACAGCTGCATGGGGTGTGGTTCACTTGATTGGGGCGGATTGGCATATAGCACTTTGTTTATGCTCTCCACCCTGTTCTGCTCAGTAGTCATCTTCAGCCGGGTGGAACGCAATTTTATGGATACAGTGTAAGCAGCAGAATTAAAAAAAGAGAATAAGAATGAACGATATAGCAATCCGGTTTGACCATGTGGGCAAACTCTACAAACTCGGTCTGGTCGGCACCGGCACACTGAGCCACGACCTCAACCGCTGGTGGAAAACGACCATTCTCCGCCAGGAAGACCCCTATCTGAAGATAGGCGAAACCAACGACCGCAGCAAGAAAGGCGCGTCGGAATATGTCTGGGCGTTGAAAGACATCACCTTCGATGTGCATCAAGGCGATGTAGTAGGCATTATCGGAAAAAACGGTGCCGGGAAGTCCACCTTGTTGAAACTTCTGTCGCGTGTCACCTCCCCTACCACCGGAGCCATCCGTGCCCGTGGCCGCATTGCCTCTCTCTTGGAAGTCGGTACCGGTTTCCATCCGGAACTGACCGGCCGTGAGAACATCTACATGAACGGCTCCATCATGGGCATGACTCGCCACGAAATCTCCCACAAGTTGGACGAGATAGTCGACTTTGCCGGTGTGAAACGCTATGTAGATACCCCCGTAAAACGCTATTCCAGCGGCATGACCGTCCGTCTGGGCTTTGCCGTAGCCGCTTTTCTGGAACCGGAAATACTGGTAGTAGATGAGGTACTTGCCGTAGGTGATGCCGAATTCCAGAAGAAAGCTATCGGCAAGATGCAGGACGTGTCGAAAGGCGAAGGGAGGACGGTGTTGTTTGTGAGTCATAATATGGGTAGTATGCAACGGCTATGTTCACGTGGAGTATTATTGGAAAATGGGAAGGTTAAATATATGGGAAGCATATCCGATACCATCCGTACTTATCAAAGTGATGAAATCATTCAAAACTCATTTGAAGGAACTGACGGAAACAAACAAATACTCTATTTGAAAAAAGCCTCTGTTTCATCCAGCGATGGAAACATATTCTACAATTCTTCTACTATTAAAATAGAATTTGAAATATGCGTAAAGAAACATATTCCTTCTTTGGTTATTGGATTTAATCTATATAGCATCTTCCAATACCCACTGGCACGAGCCGACTACAATGATGAGAACAAAAAGACATCGCTAGAACCGGGAAGTTACCACTTTACTTTCGAGATTCCTCCTTACACCCTATCCAATGGAGAATATAAAATTGTTTTTGATGTGGCGGAAAGAAATGTAAAGTGCTACACAACAAAAAAGTCGCAATTGACATTCAATGTACTTCAAGGGGAAGATTGCTTCGGTAATGTATTTGCAGAAGATATTCCCATTAAGTCTTCTCTTATCAGAGAAAATTGGTTGAAAGAAATTAAAACATATTAAATCAGCATGAAATTATCTGTCGCACTTTGCACCTATTAATGATGAAAAATATATAAAAAAACAATTAGAATTTATTCTAAATCAAACATTACCTATAGATGAAATAATTATTTGCGATGATCGATCTCAAGATAACACTATACAACTAATTAAAGAATTAAAGATACGACAAAAAATCATTCTTTCAGTTATGAACGTTCATTTATTAATCGTTTTTCAACTAATAGAAAGATAAAAAAGTCACAATATCCTAATTCACAATATAGTATTTTTCATGTCGCTGAGTTTTTATAATAAATGGAATAAACTTCAACCATCTATACTTTTGGGAGATTGGACATATGAATTCATAATTAAGGAAAGATTAAAAAGGAAACCATATTGAAGATACAAATTTCTCACACTTATTTCAAATTATAAAAAATGACAAAAGATCTCGTATCGATTGGAATACCTGCATACAAAGCTACATATTTAAAAGAAGCCATTGACTCTGTTTTAAATCAAACTTACACAAAGTTCGAACTGATCATAGTCAATGACAAATCTCCTGAGAACATAGAGGAAATTATTTCTACATATAACGACAAACGTATCAGATACTATAAAAATGAGGACAATTTAGGGAAAACCTCCATTGTCCTAAATTGGAACAAATGTCTTTCCTATGCTAATGGTGATTTTTTTGTACTACTATGCGATGATGACATTATGCTACCGAATTTCATTGCAACGATGCTTGGTTTAGTTAAAAGCCATCCACAATGCAATGTCTTTAAAACAAGAACGCTCCTTATTGACAGTAAAACCAATACAAACATAGGAAAATCTCCCTTGTTTCCTAAATATGAAACATTTGCTGATTTCCTTTCAAATACTATTATTGGAAAAAGAAAACATACAATATCGGAATTTTTTTATAGGACACAACATATTCAACAATTAGGAGGGTATCAAATTTATCCGGCAGGTTATTATGCTGATGATGCTTCCATCTTACTTTTCTGCAACAACAATGGAATTGCATCAACAGAAGAAAGCCTAATAGTTTATAGAAAAAGTGAAAATAACATTTCTTCAAGCTCATGTTGGAATGTAGAAAAATCCAAAGCTGCTTTAAAGTATTATCAATGGATTATTGATGAATTCCCCATGAAACAACAAGATGAGCAAATAATACAACAAAGACTTGATTTTGATTTGTATACTTATTTTTCAGCAGCATTAAATATTCATCAATCTATCCAAATATTAAATTGTATTCCAGTCAACATTTGGAATTGGAAAAAGAAATTATTATGTCTTTACAAGTTCATATTAAATTCTTATGCAAAGCAAATTAAATAATCTTCTTTTCCTCATCGAATCCCTATCTGGCGGTGGGGCAGAAAAGGTATTGACCACCTTGTTGCAACATCTCGACTCGAACAAATTTGATGTCACACTATGTTGCATCGTAGATTGCGGGAAATATGTAAACGATGTAAAGCCATACGTTCACTATACTTCTATATTGCCCAATCCAGAACAAATAAAAGGAATAAGGAAACTGATTTATCAACTCAAATACAAATTAATCTATTCGTGGCTTCCGTTACGATTGGTTTACAAATGGTTTGTTCCACATCATGCAGACGTGGAGATCGCTTTTGTGGAAGGATTTGCAACTAAACTATTGGCACATTCTACTAATAAACAGGCCAAAAAGATCGCTTGGGTACACACTGATTTTGAAAAACATCATTGGACTAATGTTATATTTAAGAATAAACAGAATGAAGAACAGACATATAGCCGATATCACCAAATTGTCACAGTTTCTGTTACTGTCCAAAAAGCCTTTATAAAAGCTTTCCCTTTAGTAAAAAGTTTAGTAAAAATCATTTATAACCCTATAGATCACGAAGACATTATAAAAAAAGGAAAGCAATACGAACCTTTGCCTTCCAAAAGCAAAATACGATTAATCAGCATTGGCAGACTGACCAAAGTTAAAGCATACAGCCGGTTGCTCCACATCGCTTTACGTTTGAAGCAATCCGGATACGCTTTCGAACTATGGATATTGGGAGATGGTGAAGAACGTGAAATGCTTCAACATTATATCTGCAAAAAACAGTTGGAAGATTGTGTTACTCTATGGGGATTCCAAACAAATCCATACGCCTTTATGACACAATCCGACTTGTTTGTCTGTTCTTCAATCAGCGAAGGGTATAGTACTGCGGTAACTGAAGCACTTATTTTGGGGCTTCCGGTTGTGACCACTGATTGCTCCGGTATGAATGAACTTCTGCAAGGAGAAAAGTATGGCATCATTACAGAGAATTCGGAAGCGACCTTGTTTGAAGGTATTAAACAACTACTCGACCATCCAGAGCAATTGTCACATTACAAAGAGAAGGTAATCAAACGAGGGAAGGAATTTACTTTGGAAGTATTGATGAAACCAATTGAAACATTATTAACTCGATGAAAAAAAAGATCCTTTTCTTTACTAACGGACTTTATGGTGGAGGAGCTGAACAAATTCTGCTGACGCTATTAACTCATATTGATTATACATTGTTCAACATTACATTATATAGTCTGACCAAAGATGATGTAACAAAAGAGTATCCCGAGCAAATTCATTACAACTACATCTTCCATCCAATTAGCGACCAAGACAATTGCTGGAGACGAATAACTAAAAAGATCATTAATAAATTCAAACACCTAATCTATCATCACTTTTCTGCCAAATTGTTTTACGCTCTTTTTGTCAAAGGGAATTACGACACCGAAGTAGCCTTTATTGAAGGATATGCCACCCGAATCGTTTCTGGATCTAACAACAAGCGATCTAAAAAGATCGCTTGGGTACATACTGATTTAAAAAACAATCATTGGACAACTATAGCATACAGAAGCTGTCAAGAAGAACAAGAGTCCTATCAACAATTCGACGAGGTTACTTCTGTCTCTTTGGATGTAAAAACAAGTTTCGACCTATTGTTTTCCCATCCCAACAGCACAGTCACTTACAATCCTATTGATGAAAACAAAATAAAACTACTAGCAGACAAATCTATCAATCCAATTTGCTGGTTAGAACAAGGATTGATAATGGTCACTATGGGAAGATTAGTACCACAAAAAGGTTACGACCGATTGCTTCCTATCATCAAAAGATTAAAAGACGAAGGTTTTCGTTTCTCACTAAATATTTTGGGAGAAGGAACCGACAGGGAAAAATTGGAACAGTACATCAAGCAACACCATTTAGAAACATGTGTCCGACTAAGCGGATTTCACACCAACCCCTATCCTTACTTGGCAAAAGCCGATTTATTTGTCTGTTCATCGCGGGCAGAAGGATATAGTACAGTAATCACAGAAGCATTAATTTTAGGCTTGCCCATTATTACAACTCGCTGTGCTGGTATGCAAGAATTATTAGGAGAAAATGGTGAGTTTGGACTTATCGTTGACAACAATGGCACATCGCTATACGAAGGACTTAAAACCCTATTGTCAAGTAATACCTGCTTAATGCATTACAAACAAAAATCTCAAGAAAAAGGTAGACAATTTGCTCTAAAGAATTTAGAACAAAAAGTCTACGAGAAATTGTAGTAAAAAGAACAAAAAACTCATTCTATCGGATTCGTACGATGATTTCTATCATAATACCTGTATATAACGTAAAACTCTACTTAGACAATTGTATTCAATCGGTTATCCAACAAAGCTATACAGATTTTGAATGTATCTTAGTGGATGATGGTTCTACGGATGGTAGTAGTGAAATATGTGACCAATGGGCAGAAAAAGATAACCGGATTATAATTGTCCATCAACCCAATGGAGGAGTATCATCCGCTCGAAACAAAGGATTGGAACAAGCAAAGGGAGAATATATCTGTTTTATTGATAGCGATGACTGGGTAGATGTTGATTATCTTTCGGCAATGATAAACAATTTGAAAGAGAAAGAAACTGATTTGATAATATGTGGATTGACTCAGGAATTCAAAGACGGGAATTGCATAGATTATATACCTCAACAGTCACTAAATTTCGAGTTAGGCTGCAATCATACAAACTATTTTGTAATGCTGAATGAACAGAACTTATTGTACGGACCAATTGTGAAACTATACAAAAACAACATCATACAGCATCATCAAATTTTGTTTGACCCACAAGTTTCATACGGTGAAGACCTTTTATTCAACTACCAATATTTGGAATATGCACACACCATTGCGTGCATAAACGAAAGTCATTATCATTATCGCATATTAGGTAGCGGAACCTTATCTAGTAAGTTTCGTCCCAAACAATTTGATACAGACTATCAACAATGGAAGATATTACAGTCTTTTTATCAAAGACATCATTTATGGTCATCAACGGCTCAGACTTATCTGTACAAACGACTGTGGGGTATTCTATACGATGGAATTTTTCTCTATCCACGTCTGCAAAATAAAAAAATCTCTTATCTACGAACTATTCTTGCGATACCGGAAATAAAAAAATTGAAAGATTTTACACAATGCTTTTCGTGCAGCAATTGGATCAAGCAGTCCATTCTGTATCGGTTATATCCTATATTCTATATTTATTTTTCAATCATTGCCAAAAGATGAAACTTTTATTATATCCTCACGGAGGTAGTGGCAACCACGGATGTGAAGCTATTGTACGTTCGACACTAAAAATGATACCGACAGCTACTCTATTTTCCAGCAACCCGGATGAAGACAAAAGATACGGTCTGGACGCCATCTGTACTCTTCGGGCAGCACAAGCACCAATGTCTCATCTCAGTTTGGCGTACTGGAAAGCCTTTATACGTTATCGCTTCGGAGACAAAGAAGCGTTCGACCGTACCAGTTTTCGCTCTATTTTTCAAGAAGCCAACTCAGATAGTTATGCTTTGTCTATCGGTGGGGACAATTATTGCTACGGAGTGCCTGTTTTCATTTATTTGGTCAACAAACAGCTTCGAAAACAAGGGATAAAGACTATCTTGTGGGGATGTTCCGTTGAGCCGGAAGTTCTAAAAGGCGATATACTGAATGATTTACGTTCCTACACCCATATCTTTGCCCGTGAAAGCATCACGTATGAAGCCATGAAAGAAAAAGGGATACAACAACTCTCTCTCTTTCCTGATCCGGCTTTTCAGCTTAACCGTACAGACCTTACTTTACCCGAGGGTTTTGCAGAAGGTAATACGGTAGGCATTAACGTCAGTCCTATGATTATAAAACACGAAAAGGCGAAAGGGATGACACTTCTGAACTATCGACAATTAATTCGTTATATTATTGCCACCACGGATATGCAAATTGCATTGATTCCTCATGTAGTATGGAACTATAACGACGATCGGATCCCATTGCAATTCCTCTACAACGAATTCAAAGGGACCGGTCGTGTCGTTCTTATCGAAGATCATAACGCCGAGGAACTAAAAGGTTTCATCTCCCGTTGCCGTTTTTTGGTAGCCTCACGCACACACGCTTCCATTGCAGCCTACTCCACTCAAATACCTACTTTGGTGATGGGTTATTCGGTAAAGGCACGTGGCATAGCCCGCGACCTGTTTGGTAACGAAGAGCATTATGTCTTGCCCGTGCAGTCTCTGCAACAGGGAAACGACCTGCTCAAAGCATTTCAATGGTTGCAAACACACGAGGACGAGATTAGAAAACACTACCGTACATTCATGCCGGGATACTTATCCAAGACATTCCAAGCCGGACAATTGCTTCAAACATTATGATTCTAATGGTTTACATACTCACCTTAATAGGGACAATAGCCCTTATATTCTTTTCCGTTGATTGGACTATTGAACTATACAAATGGCAAAGTCGCATCCACATTGGTAGATGGACAGACCGCAAAGCATGGCAGCAAGCTGTTGAAAAAAAGGCACGCCAATGGCTATACAAAAGCCCTACCGTACAGATTACGGATCAAGATCGGTTAGTCCTTTGGGATATGCTAAAAGGGAACTATCGTTCCACCACCATACAAAGCTGGCAGGATGCCGGACTCCTTTTATCCTTGCCCGAACAGGACGCCCAAGAGTATGTCAAACGCCACCCCTCGCTATTCATAAAAGAAAATTGGCAGATAGACCAATCGCTATTGGCGTATGTCTTAAAAAAGAAAGATGCACTTTATATGGAAACAGAAAAAGAGATTAAAGAACACTTTATATCTTATCAACAAACTGAACAGACTATACCTTATCGGAAAACATTACCTCACATTCGCTTTGTCGATACCATCGGATTGGTTTGTCCCTTTTTACACCAATGCGATTTCAGTGATTTAGCCATCCGACAAATTGAAGAATACGATCATTGCTTATGGGAAGAAGTATTTCCCCCACATGCATACGACTTAGCCTCACATAAGCCCTTGGGAGTATTTGATTGGGCACGCGGATGGGGATGGTATGTCTTAGGACTTATCGAAACTGCCGATTTACCTGGAAACAAGAAACGAATACTAAACTTGAGTAACCATCTGCTGCCTTTTCAGAAAGCAGATGGAGGATTCAGTTGTTTGGTATTCAATCCTAACGAACGATTTGAATCTTCGGGCAGCGCCTTGTTTGGATTGTTGTTCGTTCATGCGTACCGAGTGTCTGGTGATGAACGTTACTTGAATGCCGCAATAAAAATTGAAAAAGCACTTATGAAGGCTACCCGTCGAGATGGCACGATAGATTTTGCACAGGGAGATACCAAAGGCATTGGTTCTTATTCACAAATATTTGATCGAATGCCTTTTGCACAAGGAATGGGACTGTATTTATCTAAAACATTAGATATATATGAAAAAACTATTGGTTGACATTTGGAATTGTTTATTCGACTGTTACTTGACAGTTCGAAATTCACTCTATCTCTTTATGGATATTCCATATCGAAAAGTTGTAATAGCTCCTCACGTTGTATCCATTGAAGAAACCATCCGATACATCATCCAATCGCATTGTTCGGTCAGCCGTTTAGGAGATGGCGAAATAAAGATAGCTAATGGAAAGGCACTCGCTTTCCAAACCCAACAACCGTTACTACAACAAAAAATGCAAGAGGTACTGTCGGTACCTATTTCCAATCACATCGTATGCCTGCCGGATATATTTACAGACTTAAGCCTCTACAATATAGAAGCGCGCAACCACTGGAAACTTCATTTGGCATTTTACAGGAAATCGTGGTACAAGTATATCAATCGTAAAAGAATATTTCATAATGCTTTCATCAGCCGTTGTTACATGATGTTTGCCGACAAAACACAGTGTGCCTTTTATTTTAAACTCATACAACAAATCTGGGCAGACAAAGACATTCTGCTCATTGAAGGCGAAAAAAGTCGATTAGGTGTCGGTAATGATTTGTTTGACAATGTCAAATCTATTCGACGGATATTAGCACCCAATACAAACGCCTTTGATCACTATGATGCCATTATGAAAATAGTTCAGAAATATTCTCCTAATGAATATCTCATTCTTCTGGCTTTAGGCCCTACTGCCACAGTCATGGCTTACAACCTTGCCCAAAAAGGATACCAAGCCATTGACATCGGTCATATCGACATCGAATACGAGTGGTACAGAATGGGAGCGAGCCACAAAGTACCCATTCCAAGCAAATATGTCAATGAAGCCGATGCAGGTGTAGGAGTGGGCGACATCCATGATGAAAAATATAAAAAAGAAATTATATGCCGGTTTTAAGTATCATCGTACCTGTATATAATGTTGCAACTTATCTACGAGAAGGATTGGATTCCATACTTAGGCAAGAAGTTCAAGACATAGAAGTGATTTGTGTTGACGATTGTTCATCTGACTCATCGCCCGACATTCTGAAAGAATACCAGGCAAAGGACAACAGAATACAATTTATTCGTCAATCAGAAAACAAAGGTCCAAGTGCCACTCGAAACATCGGCATAAAATATGCTAAAGGAAAATATATTGCTTTTTTCGATCCAGATGATAAAGTGGAAAATAATCTATATGCCGAATTAATTCATGCTATTGAGGATAAAAAAACCGATTTGGCTTTATGTGGTTATTCTACATTCCCCACTCATCAGATACACATACCGAATTTCAAACCATACCATGCCATGCAACCTATGGACTTTATTCAAAAGAATCCAAGAATAGAAATGAATAACGATTTATGTTATACTTGGAGGTTTGTATTCAAACGTAATTTTCTTATCAATAAAAAAATAAGGTTCATTAAAAACCTGCATGTCGGAGAAGATACAGTTTTTAATTATGAATGCGTCCTACAGGCGTCTTCAATCATAATGATTCCAAAGGCATTATATCAATATCGTATCAATAATGCAGGTAGTTTGATGAGGCTGCGTTATAAGCCCTATTTAACAAACAATCTACAAAAATTGGTTGATGAAAAGAAAAGACTTATCAGAAAATACAATATTGAACATTACATCCCCATAACAACTGACTTGTCTGAAAAAATCATCCTGCGTTATTTGCCGATGCTTTTCAACAATCTATATAATAATTCTAATCAACCGGACAAGAAGCAGGGCATTCAACAAATTTTATCAATGACTATGATACGAGATTCCTTCCGTATTATAGGTTTTCGCAACATTTATCCTTCATGGAAAGAATACTTATTCTATCTGGCCATGAAGTTCAAATTTACACGATTGGTTTGTTATGAATACAACAAGATATTTACACCAGAAAAAAGAGTATAATAAATGTCAATTTATTGAGGCCCACTATATATTAAACAGCTTACACAAGCCTTCTGTAGTCTTTATGGTATTAGGGACATTATGCTCCTATACATACAGGAACAAGTACCTTCACGAAGGTTCGGAGCGATGATAGTCGAGGAGGAAAATTCATGTTTCCTACGTGAACCAAAGTAAGATATGTTCGTGGACCAAGTTAAGTATCTTACTCGGCCAAGTAAGATATATTACTTGCCCTACGAAGATATGTTCCTTTTTAGCAGAGCATTTTTATTGTCTTTTCCACTAAAGCTCTTATACTAATGAGGGAAAAGGTATGGCTATTCAATTCCACCAAGAGATGAAAGACAGAGATTATCCCACAAAGGAGCCGGTGAGGAATCCCCAGCAAAGCAATGAACAAGCGAATCCAATGGGACAACTGGAAAAAGAAAATCCGTTTCCGGATCCTATAGGATTGACTCCGAGACAGCGATCCGCTCTGCTGCGGCGCCACGCGCTTCATCAGAAATACGACAAGGCTGTTGCCCTTTATGCGGAGACAGACATGCCACTGAAAACGATAGCTACGGAATGTCACGTCTCAGCGGGAGGACTCGGCAGTTACTTGCGCCGCTACTGGCGCGAATTGGTATTACACCGCCATCGCATACCTTTGGAAGGAGAAAATCCCCATGCCGTCAAGATCATGTCCGAGGGAAAGCCCAATGTGGTGTCGCATGCCAGATATAAAAAGGCTATAGATGCATGCTTGTCTCTGGAGGATATCGAATTGAATGTGTCGCAGATAGCCCGCAAACATGGAGTGGAGGGAACGGGACTAGCCAACTTCATGCGCATCCATGAACCGGAAGTCATTCCTTGGCGCGAGAAAGTACGCCACTGGTTGGGCATAAATGACAACACCCATCGTGGGGCGACCCCGGCTTGCACCAAACAATACGCCGAAGCAGTGGAGCTTTATAAAAAGACAGACATGACGATCCCTGAAATAGCCGGGGCATGCCATGTCTCACCAAGCGGTTTCAAACAGCATCTGAGGTTCTATCACAAAAATATACTGGAACAAAAGAGAAAGAAACGTTCGGAAGCACAGGCCAGACCAGAGAAGAAGAGAGGCGAACTATCCGGCAACGGAAGGACCTACAAACCCTCTCTCCGTACAGAAGATAAATATGCGAAAGCCTTGTCTCTTTATAAGGACACGGCTCTCACGCTAAAAGAAATCGCAGAAAGAACACACGTCACAGCGGAAGGACTTCGTTCTTATCTGCACAAATGGCATATCGACTTAGTGAGGGAACGGGCAGGACTTTCCGGCAAGGCAGAAGGGGGTCTTGATTTGCGGAAATCGAAAAAGCGGATGAAAACCGTAGCCGCCAAATACGAGAAAGCCATCGGAAGCCTGAGAAAACACCCCCGCCCGATAGCCCACGCCGCCAAAGAGTTCGGGCTCCATCCCGAGACATTCAGAGAGTACCTGCACAAACATGAACCGGAGTTGGCAAACCGACAGGGTATGGTACAGACCTCTGAGGGGAAACGGATGTCCAGACAAAGCAAAGAAAAATATGCTGAAGCGATCCGCCTGTATGGGACGACCACCGAAACACTGAAAGACATTGCCACCCGGCTGGGATTGACATACAACAGTATAGGGGGATATATCCGCCGAAACCATCCAGAGGTGATCAATGCACACTCTACATTATTAATAGAGAAAGATGAAAAATCAGTCATCACATCAAAATAGACAGCCAATCAAACATGGCACAACGCCTCCCCGTATTTTCATCGCCATCCAATACCTGGAGATAGGCGGGGCAGAACGCTCGCTGATCGGCTTGCTCAATGCCCTAGACTATTCGCGTTGCCAAGTGGATCTGTTTGTCTACCGGCATAGCGGGGAATTTATGAACCTCATACCCAAGGAAGTGAATCTTCTGCCCGAAGTAAAAAAGTACACCACCCTCACCCGCCCTATCCGGAAAATTATCCGCGAAGGGTATTGGGACATTGCTGCCGGGCGCATCGCAGCACACCTTTTGGACTGGTGTTACAGGAAACGGAGGAAGGCAAAAGAAAGTCAGGCCATATTTCAATATGTAGCAGACTGTACTACTCCATTCCTGCCCTCCATCAACGAAGGCCGGACGTATGACCTGGCCATCAGTTTCCTTACACCGCACAACATTGTGCGCGACAAAGTAAAGGCACAGCAAAAATGGGCATGGATTCATACCGACTATTCCTTTATTGACATCAATACCCGCCGGGAATTGCCGGTATGGGGAGCTTTCGGCCGCATCATCTCCATTTCTGAATCGGTTTCCAAAGGTTTTCTTTCAAAATTCCCTTCATTAGAATGCAAGTTGATACTGATGGAAAATATCCTGTCCGAAACTTTTATACGTGAACAGGCGGAACTGCCCTTCGACACTTCTTTCCTACAAGCATTCGAAGGACGAGAAGGACAAACAAAACATCCTGTTCTGCTCTGTACCGTAGGACGGTTCTCTTATCCTAAAGCCATCGACCGGGCAGTGTACATCTGCCGTCAATTGGTGCAACAGGGCATTGACGTTTGTTGGTATGTCGTAGGGTATGGCGGAGATAAACCGTTGATACGGAAAGCGATTGCGGAAACGGGGATGGAAAAACATTTCGTTTTGGCTGGCAAGCAAATGAATCCCTACCCTTACATCAAGGCATGTGACATTTATGTACAGCCTTCGCGTTACGAAGGCAAAGCAGTAACGGTGCGTGAAGCGCAGATATTGGGAAAACCGGTGGTCATTACCCGTTTTCCTACCTCCTCAAGCCAACTGGAAGAAGGGGTGGACGGCATTATCATCCCAAACAATGTGGAAGGAGCGGCTGAAGGATTGGCACAGTTCATTGCCGACAAACGACAACAAGAAGCCATCAAGGCACAACTACGAATCCGCCATTATGGGAACGAAAAAGAAGTCGGTAAAATTTATTCAGCAATAGAAGGATAAAAAGAGGAAACACATGATCCCGAGAACAATACACTATTGTTGGTTTGGAGATAAGGAAAAGCCTGCTGAAGTACTCCGCATGATAGCGAACTGGCAGAAACATTGTCCCGGTTACGAAATAAAGGAGTGGAACGAAAATAACTTCGACATCCGTCTGAACCGCTATTGCGAAGAGGCATACGCTACCAAGAAATGGGCTTTTGTGAGCGATGTGGCACGTTTGTGGGCATTGGTACACGAAGGAGGTGTCTATATGGACACGGATGTAGAATTGGTACGTCCCTTGGATAGGTTACTGACGAATAAGGCCTTTTTAGGATTCGAAGGAACTCAATGGGTAGGAACGAACCTGATAGGAGCAGAACCCTCCCACTCTTTCTTCATTGAATTATTAAAGTCATACGATCATCGCTGTTTCATCACCCCGGATGGGAAACCGGACCAGACCACCAACGTAGAAGAGCTGACCCGCAAACTGGAAAAGGTTTACGGATTCAGAAAGGACGGCAGTTTTCAGCAGCTCGGAGACATCACTCTCTATCCTACGGATTATTTCTGTCCGTATGATTACATCGACGGGCAGTTACACCGCACCGAAAATACATATTCCATCCATTGGTATAGCCAGACATGGATCAAACGAAGCCGATGGATAAACAAGCTCAGCCAATGGATGCATCGGCTGACAGGAAATCGAATGAAATAAATGTCACAATGGAAGAACCTATCAGAATATTGATGCTTTTCACCATCATGAACCGGGGAGGTGCCGAAACGATGGTCATGAACTACTACCGTCACATAGACCGCAACCGGGTTCAGTTTGATTTCATGGTACACCGGCAGGAACGGGGCGCATACGATGATGAAATAGAGGCAATGGGTGGCAAGATCTACCGTATGATCCCCCTCCATCCGTTCACCTTCAATACATACAGAAAACAAATTTCCGACTTTTTCGACCAACATCCGGAGTATCGGATTATCCATGGGCATTGTTCGGAATCGGGATATTTCGTTTACCGGGAAGCAGCAGGGCGAAGAGTACCCGTAATTATTGCGCACGCACACAACGCACACGCTTTATTCGATACTAAATGGCTTTTCCGCACCTATTTCAAGCATACCATGCGCCCTTACCTGACCCAAGGGTTTACCTGTGGGAAAGAAGCCGCCCGATGGTTGTTTGGAAACGAGTTGGGGAAAAAAGCGATTTTGCAACGCAATGCCATCGACACGTTCCTATACAGGTTTGATGAAGCGGTGCGGCTGGAGGTTCGTCAAGAACTTCACTTGTCCAAAGATGTTACGGTCGTGGGACACGTCGGACGTTTCAACCGACAGAAGAACCATGAGTTCCTCTTGGAGGTGTTTCATAAATATGTGCAGGAGTTTAATCCCACAGCACACCTGCTGCTGGTTGGTACGGGGGAATTGCAAAAAGCCATTCAAAAAAAGGTACAACAGTTCCGTTTGACAGACCAAGTACATTTGTTGGGGGGACGTCCGGATGTAAACCGCCTGTTGCAAGCGATGGATCTGTTTTTGTTCCCCTCTTTTATGGAAGGCCTTTCCGTTTCTATGGTTGAGGCGCAATGTGCCGGCCTGCCCTGCGTTGTGTCCGATCGCATTCCCCGCGAAGCGGCTTTGACCGACCAAGTCTCCTTCCTCTCATTGGAAACAGCTCCTCGACAATGGGCATGCGAAATAGAGAGAGTGCGCTGTATGGCAAGCCGACGCACTGGTTATTACCAACAAATAGCCGATGCCGGTTACGACATTGTGAAAAACGCCGAATGGCTTCAGAATTATTATTTAGGACAATGGAACAAAACAAGATAGAAACAGATAAGAAGACGCTGACCATCTTCACGCCGACATATAACCGTGCCTATACTCTGCATTTAGGTTACGAAGCCCTGTCACGGCAGACCTGCAAAGATTTCATCTGGCTGATTGTGGATGACGGTTCGACCGACGATACCCTTGAATGGGTGGAAAAATGGATAGCAGAGAGGAAAATAGACATCCGCTACCATTATCAGGAGAACCAAGGAATGCATGCTGCACACAATACGGCTTATCGGTTGATCGACACAGAGTTGAACACTTGCGTCGACTCGGATGATTATATGCCCGATGATGCAGTGGAGAAGATTATCACATTCTGGAACGCACACGGTTCAAAAGAAGTAGCAGGAATCATCGGACTGGATGCTGATTTCCAAGGAAATTTAATCGGTACGCCTTTTCCTTATGAATGCAGGCGGACTACTTTAGGCGGATTCTATGCACAAGGCGGGCGGGGAGACAAAAAACTGGTGTATCGCACGGATGTCATCAAACAATATCCCGAATATCCCATTTTTGAAGGAGAGAAATATGTATCACTCGGTTATAAATACCAATTGATAGATCAGGATTACCCTTTACTGGCCTTGAACGAAGTGTTGGTAAACGTAGAATACCGCCCCGACGGTTCAAGCTTGAACATGTACCGCCAATACATACGTAACCCGCGAGGCTTTGCTTTTATCCGCAAAAGTTCCATGCAACTGGCTCCTACCTCACAACGACGTTTCATCGAAGCGATGCACTATGTGGCAGACAGTTTGTTGGCACGAAATCCCCATTTTCTATCGGAGTCACCACGCAAATGGCTGACCCTATCCGCTTTGCTTCCGGGAATAACCTGGTATGGATATATACGGTATAAAGCACGAAAATTATCATGATCAGTATCATTGTACCGGTTTATAATACAGCCCCTTACCTGCCCCAATGTCTGGATTCGTTAGTGAACCAGACTTATCGGGACATTGAGATTATTTGTGTAAATGACGGATCGACGGATAATTCACCGGATATTCTGAAAGCATACGCGGAAAGGGACAGCCGGATCCTTGTTATCCATCAGGAGAACCTAGGACTATCAGGCGCTCGTAACAAAGGTCTGGAGAGTGCCCGTGGAGAATGGGTGATGTTTGTGGACAGCGATGACTGGATAGGAACAGACTGCTGCAAAACACTTCTTTCACACACCGACAAACAAACGGATGTCTGTCTTTTCTCTTACATTCGTGAATTTGCCAACCAGTCCTTTCCTCAATATCTGTTCAGCGACAAAAAGATGGTTTATCAAGGATCTTCAATCCACTGGCTCTATGCGCGACTTATAGCTCCTAACGATCAAGAATTGCGTTTGCCCGGAAAGATAGACAGTTTGTCTACAGCTTGGGGAAAACTATATAAGACATCACTCATCAAAGAACATGGCCTTCGGTTTGTTCCTGTCAGACAAATCGGTACAGAGGACTTACTCTTCAATGTGTATTATTTCACTTGGGTAAAAAAAGCCATCTATCTGCCTGACTTGTTCTACCATTATCGAAAAAACAACATCACCTCGCTAACCAAACTGTATAAACCCCATCTGACTGAACAGTGGAACCTGTTATTCCGGTTAATAGAAGAATGGATAACTCCCTTACACCGGGAAGACCTTGAAAAGGCTTTAACATATCGCCGGGCATTAAGCCTGATAGGACAAGGATTGAACATCACCTTTTCACCGGTCAGCTTCATGAAACAACACGGTGCATTGTCCGCAATTTTGAGTTCACATGAATATAGGACAAGTATCCGGCAGTTACCGATGAACTATTTTCCGATACACTGGAGGCTATTTTTTGAAATGGCACGATTCCGGTCTACCACAGGAGTCTTGTGCCTATTGAAACTTATAAAATTTATTATAGAACGATGAAAATAGCATATTGTACAGATAGTATTTGCTATGCAGGAGGGATTCAAAGAGTCACAATAGCCAAAGCAAATAAATTAGCTCTAAAGAATGAGGTTTGGATTATTGTGACCGACAATAAAGACAAACCAGTATTCCCCCTTTCCACTAAGGTACATTTGGTAAATTGTGACATAAATTATTTTGAAGATGACTGGAAATCCCGTTTTTATATATTGAAAGGTATTATCTATAAAAGGAAACAACATAAAAAACGGTTGAAAGAGATACTGAACCAAATACAGCCGGATATTGTCATATCTACCGGAACAAGTGAGAAAAACTTTTTACCTTACCTGTCGGTCAGCTCCCATCCGGTTTTTATCAGAGAGATACATAGCAATAAAAATTACAGGTCATTACATGCCCAAAGTGTATTCGACAAACTCCTTGCCATTTTGGGAGACTTCATTGATTATCGCATACACCTTAAAAAATATGACCGAACGGTGGTACTTACAAAAGAAGATAAAGTTGTCCATTGGGGAAAAAATACAGAAGTGGATGTGTGTGTCATTCCTAATCCTATTATTTCATTTGGTTCGAAAAAAGCTTCATTAATAAATAAAAAAGTAATTGCTGTAGGAAGATTGGCATTTCCTAAAAATTTCAGCTCGTTAATTTCCGCATGGAAGTATGTAATAGAAAGGCATGCTGACTGGACTTTAGAAATATGGGGTGAAGGAGAATTAAGAACTGAATTGGAAGAACAAATAAGAAACAATCAATTGACAAACAATATTTTCTTAAAAGGATATACTTATGATATATTTTCCCCATTATATGAAGCGTCAATTTTCACATTAACTTCGCTTTTTGAAGGTCTCCCATTGGTTATCATCGAAGCCATGTCTTGTGGAGTTCCTGTCGTCTCATACGCTTGCCCCTGCGGACCGCAGGACATCATAGCCGACGGGCATGATGGATTTCTCGTACCCGTTAATAACGAGAAGGTATTGGCTGACAGAATCTGCCGGTTGATAGAGGATAAAGAACTTCGTAAGGAAATGGGAAAAGCCGCCCGTTTGAAAGCAGAACAGTATGATATAAAAAATATCATCCCTATGTGGATGGAATTATTTAATCAGCTTATCAACGAAAAAAGAAAATGAAAAAAGATATAGAAACGGATTTAATAAGCGTCATCGTTCCTATTTTTAATGTAGAAGCCTATCTCCGCCCATGCATCGAAAGCATATTGGCATCAACTTATACAACCTTGCAAATCATATTAGTGAATGACGGTTCCACCGACCATTCCGGAGAAATTTGCGATGAATATACCCGGAAAGACACCCGCATTGAAGTGATTCATCAGAAAAACGCAGGATTGTCTCCGGCTAGAAATAGCGGGATGAAAGCTGCCAAAGGAAAATACATCTCTTTCATTGACGGTGATGATTATATCCATCCGCAAATGTATGAAGTGCTGTTGGAAGCATTACAGGAAGGTAATTATAGCTTTTCCATGATTTTAGGAAAACAGGTATATGACAATGACAAATCTTATTCAATTCCTTCCGCTTACACAAAAAGCATTCTTACACAAGAAATAATGATAAAAAGTTTATTCAACCATATCCACCCACAGCAAGGAATAAAAGAAGTTCAAGCGCAAGTAGTATGGAACAAACTTTATAAACGGGAGTTGTTGGATAATGAGTTTTTCCAAGAGACCGGTACAGAAGATACTGAGTTCAACTGCCGGATCTATCAAAAATCTTGTCAAGCTGTCATAATAGATATCCCCATGTACTACTGGGTACAACGACCTACGAGTATCACACATCAAAAGGTAAATCCCCGTTACATAGACCGTGCCGATTCCTACTATCTCTGCTTGCAAAACATTCCAAAAGAAAATACAGTTTACCGGGGATGTTGTTTGGAAAAGCTTTTCAAGATGATAATCAACGTGAGGTATCATGCGTCAAACACGCCTTACCGGCATCTGGCACACCTTACAGCGAAAAGACTAAAAAAGCAAACAGCCAACGAGTTCCTGAAAAACAGACATATCCCCTTTCATATAAAACTTTCACTCCTCAGTTTCTATTACATTCCGCCCCTGTACAGCGGATTCATGAAACTGTGCGAGACAAAAGCACGAAAAAAATAACATAACGAAAAAACATCCATAAATATGATAGACTTTATCCCCGTAAGTGAATATGCCCATTATTTCGATGTCACCGTATTGTGCATGGTACTGACAGCCGTATGGCAGTGCCACACAGGAAGCGTATTGAAAAAAGAGACCGTGTCGCTCAACGCCATGTGGGGCGTATTATTTACACTAATCCTGATCTTGTATATGGGGCTACGTCCTGTCAGCGTTTATTTCGGAGACACGGTAAACTACGCCAAAGGATTTTATACTGCAGCCAATTCATGCGATCCCTTTTCCTGGCAATGGGAAGGCGAATGGTTGTTTCACAACCTTATGCAATGGTTTGCCAAATACAGCGACATCCATACTTTTTTTCTGTTATGTGCCACTGTCTATATCGGTTCATTGTGGCTGGCCATGCAACGTATCTTCAAAGAGTATTACTATATTCCTTTTTTAGTCATACTCAGCATGTTTACTTTCTGGAGTTACGGAGTAAATGGCATCCGGAATGGCATGGGAGCCTCCTTGTTCATCTTGGCAATGACGTATGTCAACCGTCCACCTGTAATGATCGGGTTATGCGTGTTGGCAGCCGGAATCCACAAATCCATTTATCTGATGGTTGGAGCAGGCACACTGACCTGGTTCATCAAAAACAGCTATTGGTATCTGGCAGGATGGGGGGCATGTGTAGGCGTATCGTATGCCGTAGGCGGACGTATCCAAGCATATTTGGCGGCAACAAATCTAATGGGGGGAGACAACCGCTTTTCCGGCTATCTGACAGGTGACAACATGGTGGGCGAGATCGTCCAGATGAGTATGACTTTCCGCTGGGACTTTCTGTTATATAGTGCCATGGGGGTAGCAGTGGGTTACTATTTCATCTTCCGCCGCAACTTCAAGGACGAATATTACCATTGGATATATAATACGTTCCTCGTCACCAACGCTTTCTGGGTGCTGGTGATCCGTGCCGCCTATTCCAACCGTTTCGCCCAGATTTCGTGGTTCATCATGCCGGTGGTGTTGATTTATCCGTTCATGAAGGAACGTTTTTGGGTGAACCATGAAAAGATGTTGGGCTACGCGCTGTTAACGTTCTATGCGTTTACGTTTTATTTTAATATTTGGAAATAAATTAATACATTCATATAACCATGATTTCAATTATCATCCCAATTTGCAACACCGAACAATACATAGCACAATATATTCGGATGACTGGCTGGTGAATAAAAAAAAATACTTACAACAATATACGAAACGGCAGAAAAAACTGGAGTAGACTATGTGGAAATGGGAATGCAACGAGTCATGGATCGCTATGGGGTGGTAAAAAAACGGGACTCAGTCCTGTTAACGGACTAATACAACAACCAAAACTATTTAACAAATACTATATTTCTTTTTTTGGAATCAACATTTTATCCGTTAATATGTGGGGAAAACTCTATCGAAAATCTTCATTAAATGCAGCCAATATACAGCCAACAGGTATCACTACAGGGGAAGACCTTGCCTTTAATCTCCAATTATTTCCATATTTATCTAAAATTTACATACTCAAAGAATGTGGATATAACTATCGATTCGGTGGTATGACAACTCGATATAACACCTGTTTGTTGCCTGATTTGAAAAAACTTTATTACATAAAAAAGGCTTTAATTGACAAATATCAATATCATAAGGTTTCTGATTATATCCGAATAGAACTGAAAAATGTGCTAAAATCAGATATTTGCCAAATGATAGCTTTTAAAGTCAGGTCTCCTAAAGAAATAAAAAACAGAATCTCGGAAGAGTTAAAGGACCCTATATACAAGGATATCATGCAAGTACAAAATCATCCTGCATTTTTAGAAGATCCTTTTATAAAAGCAATTGCCGCCTACGATTCCAACATGCGATATGATCTATGTAAGAAACAAGTTAAAAAAGAAATTCCAATTAGATTACTTAAAAAAATAATTTCATTCATTCTTATACATATATAAAAAATCTCATGTTTATTTCACTTGCTATCAATCCAACAACCTATATCGTTATTTTTCTTCTCTTAGGGGTGGTCCTAAAATCTAAACGATGGAAAAGGCTCTGTCTCACTTTGTCAGCCTTGCTTTTTCTCTTATTCTCCAACGGTGCACTCTATCAATGGATTGCCGAACAATGGTACAAGGAATATGACCGCCCCCTACCTGAAAGGAAACAATATACATACGGCATCGTGCTGGGCGGCTACAGCTATTGGGACTGGAAACGAAGCCGACCCGAATTTAGCGAGATTGCCGACCGGTTATTAGAAGGCATCCGGCTGTACAAGCATGGACGCATCCGGAAACTGGTGTTAGCTTCAGACGGTTCGATCATCGAAAGCAAAGACGGAAAAGGTTTGCAAGGAAATGCCGCGGACATGAAACAATATCTGGCAGATTTGGGCATGCCGTTGGAAGATGTCATCTTGGAAACCCGCGCAAACAACACGTGGGAAAACGCAACGTTCACGTTAGAGCTGATCGGTAACAGTATGAAAACGGAATCGACCCTGCTGATTACCTCCGCGACCCACATGCGCAGGTCGCTATGGACCTTCCATGCAGCGGGGCTGAATCCGGACACATATATCACCGATACGTTTCCCGAAATAAAGGGGGAAAAAACGAATTTCCTGCCATCTTGGCACGTCTTGGCTTCCTGGCCAGAACTAACGCACGAATGGGTGGGGTATCTTTATTATCGTTTACGACACAAACCATCTGTATGAAACCCAAAGTAATACGCATATCCACCGTTCCCCTTTCGCTCCATCTCCTGCTGCAAGGACAGTTGAAGATGTTGGCAGAAACTTATGAAGTATTAGCTGTCTCTTCGTCCGGAGAGGAATTACACAAAGTAGCGGAAAGAGAAGGCGTCAGAACTTGCGCTATCCCGATGGAGCGCCACATTGCCCCTTTGAAAGACTTGATTGCACTGATCAGGCTCATCATCCTGTTCCGCAAAGAAAAACCGCAGATAGTCCACTCGCTGACACCCAAGGCGGGGCTGTTGGCCATGATGGCTGCCCGAATATGCAGGGTTCCCATCCGGATCCACACTTTCACAGGACTAGTATTCCCTTCAACTACAGGTTGGAAACAGCAGTTATTAATTGCTACAGACAAACTCACTTGTGCCTGTGCGACCTACCTCAATCCGGAAGGGAAAGGTGTGAGGAGAGATCTGGAACGTTTCCATATCACCAGCCGGGCATTGCATCTTATCGGAAACGGTAACATCAACGGAATTGACCTTGCTTATTTTGACCGGACACCGGAGGTAATGAGACAAGCGGAAATCTATCGCCGGAACCCCTGTTTCACTTTTTGCTTCGTCGGACGATTGGTGCGGGATAAAGGTATCAACGAACTGGTTTCAGCTTTTGTCCGCCTACAACAGGAATTTACAAACTGTCGTCTTTGCCTAGTGGGAGACTTTGAAGCGGAACTGGATCCGGTAACTCCTGAAACAGCAGAACATATACACAAACATCCCGCCATAAAATTTATGGGATGGCAAGAGGATATCCGCCCTTTTTTAGCCGCTGCGGATGCCTTCGTATTCCCCAGTTACCGGGAAGGATTCCCCAATGTAATATTACAAGCCGGAGCGATGGGATTACCTTGCATCGTAACGAACATCAACGGATGTAACGAAATCATTGAAAACGGAAAGAACGGTATCATTATTCCTCCTCATGACAGCGAATACCTATATCGCACCATGTGCGGATTTCTCTCTTCTCCACGGCTCGTAGAACAATTGGCCTCGGCTGCCCGCCCACAGATTGTTCAAAAATACGACCGCCGGACGCTATGGGAAGCCTTACGAAAGGTCTATCAAGAACAGATTTCAAATCTAACAAAATAAAGACTGACAATATGTATTTATACGGAGCCGGCGGACACGCCAAAGTGATCATGGATATACTGAAAGAAAACAGCACTGAACTGACGGGCATCATAGATGATAATCCCCACATACAGGAATGGATGGAATATCATGTTCTTTCCTACGATCCAAAACGAATGTTCCCGATACTTATCAGTATCGGAAACAACAGCATCCGAAAAAATATAGCGGAACAATTGTATAAAAAAAACGCTGTATTCGGTACGGTCATCTCTATCCATGCCATTGTCTCCCCCTATACAAAAATAGGAGAAGGCAGTGTTGTCATGCAAGGAAGTATATTGCAAAGTTGCTGCCAAACAGGTAAACATTGCATTGTCAACACTGGCGCCGCTATTGATCATGAATGTATATTGGAAGACTATGTACATGTCTCGCCACACGCCACATTATGTGGCAATGTGGAAGTGGGGGAAGGCTCATGGATAGGTGCCGGAGCAGTGATCAACCCCGGAGTTAAAATAGGCAAATGGACCATTATCGGATCAGGATCAGTAGTGTGCAAAGACATACCTGACGGAGTGACAGCCTGTGGTTCACCGTGCCGGATTATAAAAAATAATCCACAACCATGAAGAAGAGCAGATATACCCGTTATTTCAAATATCCGCTGGACTGTCTTATAGCCGCCTTTCTGATATTATTGACCTCTCCTGTCCTATTGTCAACCATCTTGTTACTTGCCATAGCCAACAGGGGTAGCGGCATTTTTTTCCTTCAGGAACGTCCGGGAAAGAACGGAAAAATATTCAGGATCATCAAGTTTAAAACCATGAATGACCGGAAAGACTGTCGCGGAAACTTTTTACCCGACAGCTTACGAATGACCCCCATAGGGAAAATAGTCCGTGCCACCTCCGTTGACGAACTGCCTCAACTTTTCAACGTATTGAAAGGAGACATGGCTCTGATCGGCCCCCGTCCATTATTGGTACAATACCTGCCTCTATACAATGAAGAGCAAGCAAGAAGACATGAAGTGCGCCCCGGCATCACTGGATGGGCACAAGTAAATGGAAGAAACGCAATCAGCTGGAAAAAGAAATTCGAACTGGATATCTGGTACGTAGACCATGTTTGCTTCATGACAGACATGATGATATTTTACAAAACACTCAAATGCGTTATCAGCCGCAAAGGCATATCCCAAAAGGGAGAGGCAACCACGAAACCATTTGACGGAAACAATTAGGGAGGAGTTGAATTTTAATGGGACTTTTTATCCGTAAGGAATGTGTAAGAGACTTTGGAATCAGACTCGCCCTAAAAAGATCTTATTCGTATCCCTAAACCTTTCCTGCCGTATGGTTAAGGTCTTTTTTCCTGTTTGTTTTATCTCCACAAGTCTTTGGAGTTATCTCCATAAGCTTTGGAGTTAACTCCAAAGCTTATGGAGATAGAAAGTATCCGTATAAAAAGGTTTAATCTGGAGAAAGAAAAGACTTAGGCTATAAGAATGGAATGTGATATGCATTCATTTTATTCCGCCGGTGGGGTTGTTACTTTTTTAAGAATCTCTGTCCCTTGGATTTCATGGTAACGGAAAGATTAAACTTATTGAAAAGCTCTTGTCGGCTCCTTTCACACAACTCTGTATGTGTGTATAAATCTAAAGAAAGGTATGGACGGGGAAAATCCCTATCCACACTTCATTTCTACTGCCCCCCCAATTAACATCTACATGTTTACATGGAGCAGGTAAACTAGCGTAATAAACATAAAATCAGAGAATTACTTTGATATAACTCCCTGACCTTCTAGTGATCCGCTTGGGTTATGAACCAAGCGTTATTTCTTCCTCAATATCAGTGCTTTCAGAAATTTCGGCTTTGCATCCGTCACGCTTTAGTCCTTAAAAACTGTCTGCTGTTGTCCGGTGTCTGTCTGCCAACATCTTGGGTTCAAATGTACGCATTATTTTTGGATTATGCAAACCGTTGAGAATAAACATTCTAAGGTTAGTGCAAGGTGCAAGCTATATATATAGATATATACTTGCACCTTGCACTAAATTTTAATACTTGTTTTTCCTCCTGTTATCCATTATCGTTTCAAAGTTTTCTTGCCCCCATTGCTTTAGATGTTCCAAATGAGGGATTAAGGTTTTTCCAAATTCAGATACATAATATTCCACTTTGGGTGGCACTGAAGGGTATATTTTTCTACTCACTAATCCGTCCGTTACCAATGAACGCAAAACGGTAGAGAGCATTTTTTCCGATATAGAGGGGATTGTTTTATATAGTTCATTGAAACGTATTACCCCATTCTCGTGTAGCTTCAACAAGACAACTAAAGCCCACTTGTCGCCTAACCATTCCAATATAGGGGATGCAGAACAGTATTCATAATCTAACTTTTTTCGCATTTTTTTCGTTCTTAAAATCATTGATATTGAGAAAAACTAACCCAAACGTAAGTGGCTGACAGATAGTATAGTTCTTCTTTATTCAAAAAGAACGTCCTAACTTCGCAACACAAAAATAAGGAAAATAACCGATTCCAAGTGCTTAATTGATAATTATATGGAACTATTACATTTTACAGGACAAGTGTGGCGACCGCCTTACGAGGCAAGTTCTCAACTATTACAGGTTACAGCCGGATGCACACATAGCAAGTGCAAATTTTGTAGCTTATATCACGGAACAAAGTTTCGTCTATCTCCTATTGCAGAGGTAGAGGAAGATTTGAAAGTGATACAAGACTATCAACCAAGGGCACGGCGAGTATTTTTAACCGGAGCTAATCCTTTTGCTTTAAGCTATAACAGACTATTAGATTTAGGTCTTCTAATCAGGAAATATCTTCGCTATTGTGAAAGCATTGGTATGTTTTCCCGAATTTCAGATATTAAATCGAAAACCGTAGAAGAATTACAAAACCTGCGTCATTTAGGTTTCGACAGTATCAGTATCGGAACAGAGTCGGGCGATGATAATACATTGGCTATGATGAATAAGGGATATACAGCCAATGATATTATTGAGCAATGTAAAAAACTGGAAGAAGCAAATATCAGATACAATTTCGTGTACCTGACAGGTCTTGCAGGAAGAAATAAAGGAGAACAAAATGCTGTTAATACAGCTAATGTCTTTAACCAACTACACCCGTTTACCATAAATTTTGTATCATTGACCGTATTTCCTGAATCAGAATTATATCAGGAAATACAATGTGGAAATTTTGTAGAAGCAACCGAACATGAAAGGTTATTGGAACTAAGGACATTCATTTCAAATCTTTGTATAGAAACAACCCTGTTGGGAAATACGGTATCAAATACAGTCCCATTTGTTGGAATGATACCCAATGATAAAGTTAGAATACTCAATGAATTGGATTCTGCCATAAAAAATGCTGGTGAAGATGAATTAAGACTATATCGGGATAGTATTGTATCTCTATAAATAACTACTACATGAAAGAGAAGATTTGTGACATATTATCTGAAATAGACTTAGAGATTGACGAAATCGACCTCTACGGCTATGATATTATCGAAACTTCTCTTTCAATGGTACATAGATTGCAAACTGTTCTTAGTGATTTAAGAACGAAAATACAAACCTATGTATTTCCAACAAAAGAGGATGAAATATTATTTTTCAAGGTACAAAAACCGGAAATACTTGGGCGGCTGCTATTTTTCTATAAGATATACAGGATTGAAACACAATGCCCTAATGGAAACGATGAAGTTATTAAAGGGTATATTAGTCGGGAACTGGATAACTTGACCTACTTCTTTAACCGTAATCTGGACTTTTACCAATATTATCGCTCTCATTCAATATTGTATGATGAATATTATTTTGTCCGTGGAAAGTCTGATTTACGCCTATGTACCGATAGCGCACAATTCGATAAAGACCCGAATTTCTCAACCGGATATGATTATAAGGTGGCTAAAATAATAGCCAATGAAATGCTGCGTATCTATCTGAACAAAAGACTGGTAAAACTGGAAACCAATACCCAAGTAGAAGACAACCTGCAAAAGTGTCTGAAATATCCTTTTCGTTTCACGGGTAAAAAAGTCTTTTTAATAGAATTGGGGTATTCCCTTGTTTCTTCGGGTGACATTAACAATGGGAACGTGGAAATAAAAGAAATGATGAACTTCCTCGGTACGGTGTTCCAAGTGGAGTTAGGCGATTATTATGCTGCCTATATTGCCATGAAAGAACGGAAGAAAGACCGGACGGCATATCTTAGCCGTTTGCAAGAAAGCTTAGTCAAACGAATGGATGAAGATGATAGTAAATGACAGGTTTCTATTTTTCTTTTCGCCAGTGTTATATTGTTTTCATTCAATCCAACCTGCCATATTGAAATCTTGCTTTCAATCAATCCAGCCATCAATATTTCAATAAAACAAGATTGCAGGATTGCAAAATAAACTCATCGGTCGGGGAACGCCCAGCGGCAAGGGGCGGGACCACCCGTCCCGACGAGCGAAAATCTTTAGTTAGTGAATATCTTTCTTTAATTGGCAACACGACTTCGGAGTGAATTTGCCCAAGGTGTTTTGCGGCACGGAAAACAGATTTGTGTGCCACAAATCACACCTTGCTGTTATCTGGCGATAACACGATTTCAACGACTGGCAGTCCGGTGTGGAATGTCCAACTTTTGAGCCAACATTTCCATGTCACTGCTTACCTTCAAATCAGTAATCCTCGCATAGATTTGAGTAGTCCTGATGTTGGTATGACCTAAAATCTTAGATACCGTTTCAATGGGAACACCGTTTGCGAGCAACACCGAAGTGGCACACGAATGCCGGGCAACATGGTAGGTCAAAGTCTTTTCAATGCCACAGATGGCTGCGATTTCTTTCAAGTAATCATTCATTTTCTGATTGCTGATAATGGGTAAAATCTTACCGTTCGGTAACTGGTCTTTGTATTTCTCCAATATGGCTTTGGGTATATCCAGTAATTGGACGGTAGATGTAACATTGGTTTTGTGCCTTTTGCGTACAATCCACAAATTTCCGTCAAATCCGGTACGAATGTCCTCCTGCCTTAACTCGCATACATCAATGTAGGAAAGTGCCGTATAACAACTGAAAATAAACAAATCACGTACCTGCTCCAGCCGTTTAGAACTAAACTCATGGTTGTAAATGGTGGTAATTTCTTCCATAGTCAGATAATCTCTATCGGTACGCTCAAACCTTACTCGATAACTACCGAAAGGGTCGGCAGTCACTAAACCCGTATTCTTGGCAAAGTTTACCACCGTGCGAAAGCGTTGTACGAACTTCATCGCCGTATTGTGGCTGCACCCGTAGCTGTTTTTGATATACAGCAAAAAGTCCTCTATGAACACCACATTAATGTCTTTAATCAGTATATCGGAAATAGAATACTTGAACTTCATGAACTCAACAAGCCGTTTCTTTGTCAGTTCGTAACGTGAATAGGTCTTGTCTGTGGTATTCATCTTTACTTTCTCCAAGTATTGTTCATTGTGCTGCTTAAAGAACTCTATTAAAGTCCGCTCCCTTGCAATCTTACCTAAAAAGGCGTTCTTTACCAGTTCTGCCGTCACATATCCGTCCTGCGTCATTAACGCATGGTAATGTTGGTGTACCGTGCTGCGAATACTCTCCAGCATGGAATTGATGTGTACGGCTTCTGTGGTTCTTCCGGAAGCCTTGCCTAACTTCACGCTCCAGTGAACCGGATTTATTTCCAGCTTGGTATTGAACTGGGCTACAACTTGGTCGATAGTGATACGTGCGATAATCGGTGCGTTGCCGTTCTTCTTTACTGCATTTCGCTTGACGAAATAGAGTAACTTGAAAGTACTTCTCATAATCTCTTTTTTTAGTTACAAAATTAAATTGATAAACTGAAAATGAGATATTTGCAGTACGGACAAATCAAGACAACAAACCGCCAATTTCAGACATTCCGTGACCTAAAATCTGAAAGGTCGGACAGGTCACGAATTGGTCACAAAAGTATGTCTTTTTGTGACCTTTCCGTGTCTTCGGTCACGGACTTTATACAAAGAAAAAACTCCTACAATACCTTGATATTGTAGGAGTTGTCTTTTCTTTGTCTGGTTTTGTCCAGCTTC
>CAUHML010000025.1 GCA_959606905.1 uncultured Bacteroides sp.
GCGACCCTAACCTTGGCAAGGTTATGCTCTACCAACTGAGCTATTTCCGCAAATAACCTTTCATGAACTGTGAAGAGAAGGAGACTCGAACTCCCACGACATAACTGTCACTACCCCCTCAAAGTAGCGCGTCTACCAATTCCGCCACCTCTCCATAATTTTAAAGTTTAACCTTTGTGCCCAGAACAGGACTCGAACCTGCATGCCTCTCGACACACGCACCTGAAACGTGCGCGTCTACCAATTCCGCCACCTGGGCATAGGTAATTGCAATCATTTCATAGAAAGAGCGGAAAACGAGACTCGAACTCGCGACCCTAACCTTGGCAAGGTTATGCTCTACCAACTGAGCTATTTCCGCATTTTTTCGTTTGCGGTTGCAAAGGTAGGGATTTTCCGTAAACCTGCAAACATTCTGCACACTTTTTTTCACAGAAATCTCTGCACTTTGCCTCCACCGCCAAACAATCTTTTTGATTATCAACTCATTCGGTCACGATAATCTTCATAAGAAAATTGCTTGTATATTTCAGCCTTCCCTTCTTTCGTCCACAAAGCAATGGCAGGATGATGAATTCCGTTAAACATATTCGTCTTTACCATGGTGTAATGAATCATATCTTCAAACACGATCCGTTCTCCGATTTGCAGTTCATGATCGAAACTCCACAGCCCCATATAGTCACCGCTCAAACAGGAGTTTCCTCCTAAACGATAAATATATTTTCCTTCATTTCCCATTTCCGCACCGCGAACGGCAGGCTGATAAGGCATTTCCAGACAGTCGGGCATGTGGCAGGTGAAGCTGACATTCAATATGGCAGTTTTAATACCACGGCTTTCTACAATATCCACGACTTCAGAAGTCAGCACACCCGTCTGCCAGGTAAAGGCCGAACCGGGTTCAAGAATAATACGTAAATGAGGATAACGGGCTTTCAGTCCCTGCAATAATTTTATCAGATGTTCCGTATCATAATCTTTACGTGTCATCAGATGTCCGCCGCCCAGATTCAACCATTTCAGTTGCGGAAACCAACGGGAAAACTTTTCTTCGAGATGTTCCAACGTTCGTTCCAACTCAAAAGAAGAAGACTCGCAATGGCAATGGCAATGAAAGCCTTCGATACCTTGTGGCAACGTATCCGGCAATAAATCGGCAGTAATTCCGAAACGCGTACCGGGAGCGCAAGGATTGTAAAGTTCCGTTTCTACCTCCGAATATTCAGGGTTCACACGGATACCACAAGAGATACCACCTCCTTTTGCTACGGTCATCGGATAGAAACGTTCGAACTGTGCCATAGAATTAAAAGTAATATGGCTACTGCAACGCATGATTTCCGGGAAATCCTGTTCTGTATATGCAGGTGAATAAGTATGTGCCTTACTTCCGAACTCTTCCAGCGCCAAACGTGCCTCATAGACCGAGCTTGCTGTAGAATGGTCTATGTATTCACGGAATATAGGGAAAGAGCGCCACATAGCAAACGACTTGAAAGCAAGAATAATCTCCACTCCCGCCCTGTCGGCTACGCTTTTTATCAAACTCAAGTTCTTTCTTAAAAGTTCTTCTTCCATGATGTAGCAGGGAGAAGGAAACTGGGTAAAATCTATCATATACAATATTGTTATCTAAAGTAACGTCTTACAAATACGGATGCAAAAATACAAATTCAAAAGCAAAGAGGGATTGTTTTATTTTTAATTAAGATATTGCTTTTCGAGAACTTTTTCTTATTTTTAGACCTTATTATATAAGACGTGTAATTGTTTCATCCCAAATACTTGACTGATTATGAATAAAGACTTAAGAAAAGTAGTGATTCTGCTGGCACACCCCAACATCAAAGGATCACAGGCAAACAAAGCATTAATCGATGCTGTCAGTGACATTGAAGGAGTGGCGGTGTTCAACCTTTACGAACTGTCAGAGGACATTGCTTTCAATGTGGACGAATGGAGTAAAATCATCTCCGACGCTTCGACCGTTATCTACCAGTTTCCTTTCTACTGGATGTCTGCCCCGTCATTACTAAAAAAATGGCAGGACGAAGTGTTCACTCACTTGTCCAAGACTCCGGCTGTCGCGGGCAAACCGTTAATGATAGTAACGACCACCGGCTCCGAATACGACGCTTATCGTAGTGGCGGACGAAACCGATTCACAACCGATGAACTTCTACGTCCGTATCAAGGCAGTGCTATTCATTCGGGTATGGCGTGGCAGACACCTATTGTCGTTTACGGAATGGGAACTGCAGATGCAGGAAAAAATATTGCCGAAGGAGCGAATTCATATAAGCAACGGATAGAAATGCTTATCAATAGCAGTAACGCAGGGAATAATTGGTAAAACAATAAAAAGCGTAGCTTTATCCGTCCTAAAGCTACGCTTTAGCATCCCTAAAGCACTGCTTTAGACCTCGTAAACCACTTCTTCTTCAGCGTCAATACCGGCAGGAAAATAAAAACTCCAATTACCGACATAACCAATCCCCCAATCGTACCTGCCGCCAACGGAAACCAGAAACCTTCTTTCTCCGCACCTATCATGAAAGGAATAAATCCCAGAATAGTGGAAACCACCGTCAGGAAAATAGGAATCACTTTCGTGTTCCAGGCTTTCACGTATGCCCGGAGCGGCGAGAGACACGGGTAACGTTTACGAATAGAATTATATTCGTTCAGGATATAGATACTAGCATTTACTGTGATACCGCAAAGCAGAACAAAAGAAGCAAAACCTCCCTGATCAAAATTCAGTTTGAACCAGTAGAATGTAAGAAACACTCCGATATAAGACACCGGAATCACAAAAATAATCGCTAACGGCTGTTTCAAAGAATTGAACAGAATACTCGTAATAAAGAAAATGATAGCAATCACAATAAGCAACAGACGATATTGCTTATTGTCCTTTCCTCCCCACGACCAGTTATTGTCCTCCGATTTGGCAGTATATCCCATTGGAAGAATCTCATTAAATTCCTCCAGATCTTTCTTCAACAGCTTATGCCCCTGTTCCGAAGAACCGATATACTCATATTGCAGGCACAGCCGGTACTGCTGGTTTTCCTTGGCTACTTCCTGCGGCATCTGCCCTTTTTCCACTGTTGCCAGTTCCGACAGTTTATATTCTTTTCCGCCTGCCGGAAAAGGATAATACTGCATTGCCCACACATCCCTTTCTTCCGACTGGCGGGAAGACAATTTTATTTTTTCCGTACCTTCTTCCGTCGTCACCGAACCAATCTCCATATTCCGTCCATATATCGGTCGGATAGCGGAAAACAATCTTCCGGCTCCGATATTTTCCTCCGCCATTCGGAGCTTGTCCAGACTGAAATAAAATTCCATATAATCATCCTTCCACCACGAGAAGTCGGAACCGATCGTTACTTCCTTGATGCGACGGTGAGACAAGAACTTCTCTTTCAGTTGTTCCGCCCGGTCATACAGTTCGTCATAATTATACCCATACATTTTCACCCGGAATGAACCCGCACTCTCACGCACATTATTACTGAATCCTTGGTCCTGCAATCCGTAAATACTCCAATCTCCTCCACCCAATTGAAGTGCCTTGTTTATCATATTAGCTTTCAGCGTATACGGGAAACCGCTCTTTTGGTGCTCTTTCGTGAAATAAATATGAATAGATGCCCTGCGTGCACTTTCCACAGACGTCTGGAACTGCTTGATTTCTTTAAATTCGCTCAAGTAAGTTTCCATTCGCTTAATCAACGTATTCATCTGCTCCAGCGTACTCCCATTCGGCAAATTGGCATTGGCATGAAGCACCACTTCTTCATTACGCGTAAAATAACTTCCTTCATATACTTTCTGTACAAAAAGTCTTAAAGCTCCTCCCAATGCTTTATCCACTACCGGTTTTACCTTCTCTTTATACGTAGAAGTACCCAGTGTCTTATTATAAAATTCCGCCCATTTATCTTCCCCCTTCATCTTTTCCGGCAACAGAAATACCGGTAATCCGAAAGCCAGCAACAATAAAATGCAGACCGCCACCCTCCACCGGCAAAGAATCCGTATCAGCCAACTGTAAAAACGGCTGAAATATACCGGAAAACGATGCATTTTAGAACGTATCCACATAAAGAAACGTATATTTCCCGACTTCCACTTCGCACCTGAAAGCGAAGATTTTTTCCTCCGCTTCAATCCGGTTTTGTCGATCAGGGAAGGAACAAAAAACAGGGCAACCAGCAGTGATACCCCAAGATTAATAATCACTACCGCAGCAAAATCCTGTAAGTTCAGGCGTATCTTCTCATCGAGGAAAAAGATAATGACCAAAGCCCCCATTGTAGTCAACGTAGCCGCCAGTACGGACATAAAAGCCTTCCGGTTTCCACGCCGCAGATAATGGTCGCTCATCACAATCGTATTGTCAATCACCAGATTTAGAGAAACCGTGATACCTGCCAGAGAATACAACTGCATTTCAAGTCCGAATGCATAATAGAAGATAACGGCTATCGCTACATTAACTGCCAGACTGGTTACAATCAGAAACAAATACTTCGGACTAAAAGTAATCAATAGCACAAACAGAAGCAGAATCGCTACCGTCACCCCCGTTCGCAGATAAATCTTCCCCAGTTCTTCCTGAATAAACTCCGTTGCATCATAGCTGGTATGAATCTCGTATCCCGCCGGAAGAAGTAACCGGATATCATCCATATATGCTTTCACTTCCTTGCTCAATGCCAACTGATTGGCCGTTTCCTCCGCCACGACAGACAGATAGATAGAGTTCAGACCGTTAATTCGGTAGTAACTTTGCGGCTGTTCCTCCACACGGGAAACTTTTACCAATTCATTCAGACCAATGATTTTGCCATCTTTCATCTTCACCTGTATCCGTTCCGCATCAAAGTCCCGGTTATTATATTCGGGAACCAGCGCCAGACGGATCCATTGCCTGCCCGAACTCCCCTGTTCCATATCGTATGTACCCAGAAACTCTTTCTGGTAATGCAACCGGACAGCCTGACGGATATCATCCGTACTTATCCCAAGCGTATGTAACTGTTCGGAGTCATATTCCAACCGCCATTCCATTGGAGTAGCCCCGCCAAGATTAATCTTATAAATTCCCGGAAGTTGTGCCAAACGTGTCTTAATATGTTCTTCCGCATACTGTTGTATCAGAATGGGAATAGCAGGCGCATTAATCGTAAATGCCATAAAAGGGCCCTGGTTGTTCTGCCCCGGACTCTGCATCTGAATATACGGATAGCTCACCCCGTCCGGCAGTTCCGGCCATGTCTGACGAATGATGGTGGACGCTTCAAAACGTGCAACTGCAACATCCACATGTTTATCCAGATTCACGCTGATACTGCCCCACCCGTTTCCTGAAGTAGAATAGATACCCCGAATCCCTTTCACGCGGGCAAGCATCGCCTCCAGTTTGCTGGTAGCTGTCATTTCCACCACGCGTGCCGAAGTGCCGGGCATACTGAAACGCACCGTGAAGCCGGGTAATGTCCGTGAGGGGTTCAGTTTGACCGGAAGCAACGGCACAAGCGCCAGCCCGACCAATGCCACGCAGACAAAAGCCACAATCAGGGTGAAAGCGGAAGCCTTCGAGGACTTTTTTATTTCAAGACTTATATTTTGCATTACCATTATTTATGTAAATAGAAATCTCTGTCATATAAACGACAGCATCTCTGTTTATGACAGACTTAATGGAGATACTACCGAGAATAAACGCCGCAATTATCATTTGATCAGCTTGCCTCCGTTAAAATCGAACCTGTCCGAAAGTGAAAGTTTTGTAGCAAAATCAAACAACGTAAGCCGTCGTATCTTGTAATAATTCAACCAGTAATTCTGCAAAGCAGAGATAAAGTTACGCTGTGCCTGCTGCTGCCTGTTCAGAGAAAGAGTCAGGCTGTTTATATCCGCTTTGCCGATGATAAAACGCTGCTTTGTCTCATTATAAGCGAGTATGGACAAATCCAAAGCTTCTTCCGCACTGGCAATCAATTGTTGCTGGATATTAAAATCACTCACTGTCATTATCACTTCCTCCTCAATACTTATCTCGTCCTGGCGTGCCGAAATCTTCACCACATTCAAGTTATTCCGTGCCATATTATACTTTCCTTTGCGGACGCCCCAGTCCAGCAACGGAATAGAGACACTGACCGCCACCAAATCCTGCTGCATGGGCTTATGATAGACATCCCCGAAATTGTCCGCCACCTGATTAAAACCGATACTGGCATTCACACTTGCATTAAAGCGCGACTCCTTTTTAGTCTTATCCACATTACGCTCCGCTTCCAGCACATTCTGTTTCAATTCCAACAATTGCGGGTTGTTGCTCCTTCCCCACCTCAAAGCCTCATCTATCGGAATCTCCAGCATTCCCGGACGGGAAGGAAGTTCCAGCTCGATCTGCGTATTCTTATCCAGATTGAGAAAAGAAGCCAATGAGAACATAGCCCGCTTCAAATCGCTTGCTTTATTCTGCAATGTGTTCTGCGCATTCACCCGATCCAGCTTCAGAGTCAACAGGTCGGCTTGCGAGATAGCTGCGATCCGGTGCCGTTGTTGCCCGATGCGGTACAACGTATCCGTAGAAGCCAGATTTTCTTTTGCCAGGTTATATTCCGCTTGTGCCATAGCCAGAGAGAAGAAATAACTCGTAGCCGTTTCCGAAACTTTCTCCACATTATAAAGAAATTCCTTTTTCACACGTTCATATTTCAAAGGCTCTATCTTCCGTTCCCATTTGAATGGATTATACCCCACCAAACTTTGCGAATATCCAATCCTTATCGGGACACTGGTCAGCTGTGTCGCACTATTATCCCCGAAATTACGCATATAGGCAAGATTCGATTCCAGATAAAATGTACCTCCGGTCAGGTCAAGATTCTGCCGGACACTTAACCCTCCATAAGCATAATAAGACTGTTGCGTACGGTACACATCCAAATCCTGTCCCGAATCGTAACGTTTCGTAATATCCCGGTTATATTGCGCCGGAGTAAGATCCAGCGTCAGACTGGGCAGGCGGTTTGCCTTATATGTCCTGTACTCCCAATAACCGGACAAGTACATATTCTGTGTACGGAATGACTCCAATGAACTGTCATTGGCAAGAGCGATTGTCCGGTTCAAATCCAGTACCAGACGTTTCTGTGCATGAAGCAGGGATTCACCACAGAGGACACCAAGAATACAGAGAAATGCCCATATCCTTTTCTTTGCTGAAAAGAATAACTTTGTCTCCTCCGTGGTAAAATTTAATAATCCATTCATAACTCTCATATTTGAACTATTCGTTATTACTTGCTACTTATTTCTTCTTTCTTTCTGTAAATAAACCAGTAAAGCAATGGTATGATGAACAGACTCACTGCCGTACCGACCGACATTGTCCCTATCATGGCGATAGACAATGGTTTCTGTAATTCCGAACCCATATCCGATGAAAACAGTAACGGCACCATTGCAAAGATAGTAGTCAGCGAAGTCATGATAATCGGGCGCAAACGCCTGCGTCCTGCTTCATGGATAGCCTCCAACAACGGAACACCCGCTTTGCGCAGTTCATTGATAGCGTCCAGTTTCAGGATAGAGTCATTGATTACAATACCACAGGTGACAATAAGTCCGATAGCAGACATCAGATTCAGTGTATGCCCGCAAAGCCAAAGCAGTAATAACGCAAAGGCCACATCTATCGGTATCTCCGCCAGAACAAGCAAAGGTTGCAGGAAACTTTCAAACTGCGAGGCAAGAATAAAGTACATCAGCAACAACGAAATAAACAGGATTACCACCAGCTCGTCCAACATCTCCCTGTTGGAAAAGAAACTTCCGGAGAAGCCTGTATCCCATTCTTTCGTTTCCTCCGCTACCTGCTTCACTTCCCGCATCAACTTGTCCCCGTTCTGCACGTCATAAAAATTAAAGGGGACATATTCACCATTACGCCCCGAAGTAATACTTTTCAGATCCTCAGCAGGAGCTATCGTAACCAGCTCCCGAAGAGGGATATATTCTATGTTTCCTTTATTATCCGGTTCAGTCTGTATCAACGTCTCCTGCAATATTTCATTCACAGTCTTTTCGCTGCCGGCAACGCTGATCGGAAGATATTGTTGGTAAGAATGCAACATTGTCACACTATTCTCACGAAAAGCAGTTTTCAAGATACGGTAGAGCTCATTATAGGAAACACGGTAAAGCAACAGTTTCTCTTTGCTAATACTTAGATTCAGTTGATTCTCGAAAGCGATACCCGTAGGGGCGATTCCCGTCTTCCGTGCCAAGTCCTTCTCCACGCGCCGGATGGTTTCCGCTTCCGGTGCCTTTGCCTTATTACGGGTATAAAACTCGGCTATGATATCCGGTTCGCCTGTGACAAAGAGTTTCTCAAACACAGTCTCCGGCGGAGAGAAAGAAATGACGGAAAGCGGATAACGCTCTTTCAGTCTGCGATAAATTTCTTGCTGTAAAGGAGAAATAGTTTCGGGTGTCTCCGTACGGAAGTAAAGTTCAGCCTCGGAAGAAGAAAGCTCCCTTTCACGGTTCAGAAGGAAATCCTGCCTGCCAATGGACGCCGTGTGCTCGGCTACCGGTTCTTCCAGTTCTTTAAAAAGTTCGTCCACACGCCTCCTGTTTTCATCCACATGAATATTCTCATTCCACTCAATCCTGGCAATCAATTCATTCTCCTCAATATCGGGCATGCGCTGCTTGTCGATAAAGAAAAAGAAAAATACACAAAGCGGAATGGAAATAGCACAGAACAAAACACTGAACGTTTTATGACTGAATACCCAGTCCACCCCCGCATCATAAAAACGATCTAATGTATGATCTTTTATCGGGTTATTGAATTTAAAGGAAAGCCACTTCCATTTCCGGGTATGGATACCGGTCCGGTAGACCAGCAGATAAAGTACGGGAAGCAACATGATACCCGTAAAATAAGAAACCATAAGTCCCACTGTAACTGAAAAAGCCTGATCGTAAAAGATAGCTCCGGCAATACCACTCATAAAAATCAACGGTGCAAACACGGCAATGGTCGTTAAGGAGGAACTCAACATGGGAGTCACCACTTCGCTTGTTCCCGTGATACAGGCACGGCGCAACGAATATCCCCGTTCCCGGTATTGCGATATATTCTCAGTTACAATAATCGAACTGTCAATCATCATACCCAATGCCAGAATCAATCCGGCGAGTGAAATGATATTCAGGGACATATTGCACAGATAGAAGAAAACGAAACTGATTACGATAGAAACCACCATGCTAAGTCCGATAACCAACGGAGATTTTACATCCCCCAGAAACAAGACCGCTACCAGGCAGATAAAGAGAAAACCTAAAGACAGATTCTGTTGCAGATTCGAAATTGTGTAGTCCAGCAATTCCGTCTGATTACGGCTGATACTGAAATCAATATCCGGATATACCCGTTGGAAGTACTCCATCGTCTCTACCAGAGATTTCTTCATCTTATCCATATTCTCATCCGCCTGCTTGATAACAGCCAGCGTCACTGCCCTTTTCCCGTTAGATACAGATACCCCTTTTTCTTTTACGGGCACAATATTCACCCGGCAGAAATCCTTTAACTGCACAATCCGGTCTCCTTTACGCAGATAAATATTTTCTACATCTTCTGCAGTACGCAGGAGGGTGGAAAACTTTATGTTATATTCATAATATCCGTCACGTACCGTCATACTACCCGGTTCCACATTATTGGCAGCCAGAGTCGATTCTATATCCTCAATAGAAATTCCCAACATGGAGAGCATATCCTCATCGGGCACAATCTGCACCTGACGTTCCACCAATCCGGTCACATCTACCATAGCCACTTCTTCAAGCTGCTCTATCCTACGTTTAATGACCGATTCGGCAAATTCACACAGATCCAGAAAGGACTGTTGTCCCGTAATGCTATAAGCACTGTCATTCTTCAAAGTCAGATTCAGGTAAAAAACAGGTATATCCGTTGCGCTCGCCTTAATGACTTTCGGACGTTCCGTTTCCTTCGGGAGATAGTTCATTGCAGCGTCTATCTTTTCATTTACCTCGATAAAGGCCAGGTCCGTATTAGTACCGAAATCAAAAGACAAGCGGATAATACCGGCGCCGTCTCTAGACTCACTGTGAATATCTTTCAATGTAGAAACCTGTATCAACTGGCTGCGCAAAGGTTTCACAATCGTATTTTCCAGTTCGCGGGCGGATGTATTGGCAGCAGACACCTGTATAGTGATCTCCGGAATAGCGATATTCGGAAGCAGAGATATCGGAAGTGTAGAATAAGTCACCAGCCCGATTATAAAACAGGCGGTGAAAGCCATCAGCACGGCAATAGGACGCTGGATTAAAAATTTTATCATGCTTTTCTCTGTATTTATCGTTTGCAGTCAATCATTCACCGCTTATAGTCACCTCCGTTTCATGCGCTAAATTCAAGTTCCCGGTGACAATAACCGTATCTCCTTCCAAGAGGCCATCTTCAACACCTCCCTGAGATTTATCCGAGACAACATATTCCGTAGCATTCTCCAATCCCGTATGTACATAATTCCACATTGCCTTGCCTTCTTTTAAGGTAAACACAACCTGTTTGCCGGAACGCAGCACCACAGCCGTTTTAGGAATGACCAACTGCTCCCCTAAACTCCGCTTGACGCTTACCCTTACGTTCATGCCGCTAAACAACTTCCCCTGTCCGTTTACCGCAGCTTTTACTTTTACCATTCCGTTCGCATCCACCAGCGGATTGATTTCAGATACACTACCTTCATAAGAACCTCCGCCGGCATAAGGAGTAATCATTACTTTGTCACCGGTTTTAATAAAAGCCAGTTCGTTCTCCAACACGGTGAAATCAGTTTCCATCCCACGAGTGTCAATGACAGTACAAAATGCCTCGGACGTATTAGCGAGATTATAAGGTTTTGAAAACAGATTAGCCACTATCCCGTCAAAGGGGGCAACAAGTGTAGCATGCTCCGTTTCTCTTTTCGTAAGTTCATACTGGGACTTCGACTGTTCATAGCCGCTCTTTACTTTCGCAAGTTTCATGGTTTCTTCAGGCACCTTGCTAAAATCATCCGGCGTATATCCCTGCCCGATAAGTACATCTTTCAGTTCAAGCTCCGCTTTCAACAAAGCATCTTCCGCCTGTGATAATTTCTGTTCCAGACGGAATTTATCCAGCTCGGCCAACTTCTGCCCCTTACGAACACGATCACCGTTTTTCACATAGACATGAGCAATAACCTCATTCGTTTCAAAACGAAGATCAGCCTGCCCACGGGCACTAACCTTGCCGTTACTGACTAGTTCGTGATGAAAATCACACCTCTTTAGAATTTGAACGGTGACTTCATTCTTTGAATCCGGAAGAACGGTAGAAACACCTTTATCCTGCTCGTCTGCATCACTTTTCTTGCCAGAGCAAGATGTCATTCCACCATAAGCTAAACAACATAGCAGCATCCATATATAACTGTATTTTCTCATAATATATTTATTGCTATCGATTATGCATTATAAATTAATCCCTCTATTGGACTCAGACTTTATTTATGCCCGACAATCTTATTCTTGTTATTCTTTTGTATTTTTTCCTTCAAATGATTTAAATATAATCGTGTTATATCCTGTTGATTTTTACTAGGAAAATAAAATGAGGTCATTCGCCCCTGGTTATTTACATATGCAAAAAATCGTTGACTCAATCCTGTTGTTCGGCTACTTGGAAACTCCAGAAATTCCTCGGATATATTTGTGAATCTAAAATTACTCAATTTATTTTTTAAAAGCATCATATTATAACGATTATTTTCATAAGCCGGCAATATTAGTATTTTATTTTTCCCCAAACTCTTTTGTATATTATTCATATCCCTTCTATTTATTTCCGTCTTTTCACTTATATAAAAAGAAATAGCAGAAACAGACATAACTGAAATACAAACAGTTATGAAATTATTTAAATTCATAATAGAGTATCAATGGATTAGATTCATCTCTTAATTTTCTTATACTTTCTTTATTCTTTAGTTTATCAGATATATAATTCTCTTTCTCAAAATACTGCAACTCAGAAAAACATTCAGGAGTAACATAAAAATATACACCCAACGAATCACTACAAAGAAATATCGGAATATGAGAATAGTCAGGCTTAATAGTAAACAATATATCATTTAGTGTTTTCTCATAAACAAGTGTTCTCCCACTTTTAATATCATGCTGAACCTGTTGATTAGACTTTCTCATACATTCAAAAAACAGCTGGTCTTTATATTTATAAATATGGGAAATATGCTGTATTTTACCTTGTTTGTTAAGCCTATTTATTAGAGAAAGAATATTTCGACTTCTTACCCGAGGATCAAGAGTCAGAAGCTTTTCATCTTCTAATATATCTTTTTTTAAAACTATCCCCTCACTTTGAATAGCCATATATGGAGAAATTCTCTGTTCTTTAATAGACATAATAGTATCCATTAAACCCATGATAAACAAATCTTCATTCTTGCCAATATTATAAAAAACATTGCCATGAATAAGTTCATCATTCCACCCTTTATTATACTCTGATGCATCCATCCATTGTGCAATTCTTTCCCCTGACTTGACATCTACTTGCTGTAGTAAATAGTATCTATCTTCTTTTGAAGGTTGAAAAAAAGTCTGTGCTCCATATAAGCATCCACTATTATAAGCAATGTAATTAAAATGAATATTCTTATCCATAAGAATTCCTCCTTTAAACTTACCTGAAGAAATATCATACCTATATATCTTATTCTGTAAAGAATCAAAGATATACAGTTCATTATCATCTATATTAATCGTAAAATCATCACAAGATACATATTCATCAGGTGCCAATCCTATATTGCCAATTTTTCTCATAAAAGTGCCTTTTCTATCAAATATATAAACTCCTTTTGTAGAACGGCTATCCAAAACAAACAATTGACTCTTGTAAATCTGCATTTTATCTATTCCTCCCAGCAGTGCGTCTTTTTCATCCAGCTCAATTGCAGTCACTGATTTGAAAATATCCGAATACTTAAATTCTGACACTTTGGTACTATCCAAATTCACAATTAATACAGGGCTGCTTCTATCTATTATTTTGTTCTCAGACAGACAAGAAATAGCTATATAGCTCATTGCTATAGCACAACATATATAGCATATCTTCATTATAAATATCCTAATATTATTCATACTCGTCATTATGTTATTGATTTGAATATTCGTTTCCAACGTATTTTCCCTTCATTATCAGTAGATTTCCAAATAAAAGATGCCCTTCCAACAATATATTCTTCCGGCAACAATCCCCAATAACGAGAATCCTGAGAGTTAAACACCCGATCTCCTGCCATAAAATAATAGTTTGTACGAAAACGATAGCTAGTAATACGATGATGATCCAAATAAGCTTTTTCTCCTTTCCATTGAAGTTTCTTCTGCTGTTCCCATTCGATAAGATGACGATAAAGAAGGTAATTCTTCCGGTTCATCACAATGACATCATTCATTCGAGGTATATAAAGTGGACCAAAATTACAAACGTTCCAGTGAATAGAATCGTTCCACGGATAGGTTTGGAAAGAATATCGTTTTCGAGCATTCTCCGGTAATTGTTGTAGACGTTCTTTCATACTGTCCTGAGATTTTATATTACCCAAATCTTTCTCATAGCCTGCCACACAATAATGATAGTTATGAATAGAAATAGAGTCACCGGGTAATGCAACACAACGTTTCACATAATATTTTAAAATATCAAATCCAATACTATCCCGATGTTGAGGATAAGGAAAATTGAAAACAAGAACATCATTTCGTTTTATGCCCCCCAAAGCAGGCAACCGATAGACAACAAAACGTTCCTGACGGAAAGCTGCAGACAAATTAAAAAGTCGGGCACCCATCGGAAGTTTGTTCACAATAATGTTATCACCAGGTAACAAAGCAGGCACCATTGAATCCGTAGGTACTTTGAAGGAGGCAAACAAGACTGTTTGTAGTAGTATCCAACCAAGGAACAAGATTATAATTCCCCAAATGCACCCTTTCATCAAACGCATCAATAGTAATAACAGCTTTTTCATCGACTTATCAATTTTTTTACTTCATCTCTCATTTCACGAATAGCAGACGATTGTATTTTCGGTTCTTTCGTCAACACAATTTCGACCATTTGTTCCAATTTATCAGGTTTTCGAAAATCCGGTTCAGCATAGAGTTTTGCTAACAGATAATATGGATAAATACGTCCCGGTAAACGATGAGTAGAGCGCAGAAACCAATGTTCAGCTTCTTCATATCTCTTTAACGCCTTATAGTTTTTGCCAATGACATTAAGTATCATCGGATCGCAACTGATTCGTTCCGCTTCTTGTAATATCCGATTAGAAGCATTGTATTCTTTCAAGTTATGCAGACAACGTCCATACTCAAAAAGAAAACGGGGACGGCCATTCAGAAGCGGATATAGTCTTCCATATTCTTCTTTCGCTTTACCATATGCCTGAATACTATACAACATTTTACATTGTGACCACTCCCGACAAGCGTCATACGCATTATTCCGTACCAACCATACACCTACACTGCCGATCACAAACGTAAATAGAAGCATCAACTTATGTGAATAGCCCAAGAAGCATGCAATTAAAAGAAGAATAAATGCAATGATAAAACAAGGATACGTCATTGGATAAGAAGAAAAAGAGAAAAAAAGTAATGAAATTAATCCTCCGCAGATACCGATACGTTTCTTTTTAATTCCCCGATACAAACAACCACCTATTATCGTTAACACAAGTACCAAAACCGGAATACCACACTCTACTGCTATTCGTAGATATTCATTGAAAGCATACTCCGGGCTACCAGCTACACGTTCCTCATCTTCATCATAACTACCTTTTGCAAAATATTTCTCCTGCTCTTGTCCATAAGCATAAACAAAGTTCCCAATACCATACGCAGAAATGGGCTTCTTAACCACAGCCAAACTACTTATTTTCCACATAAACAGTCGTCCTTTAGCTGAATCAGCCTTCAAATGATAGATTCCAATACCTCCTGTTATCAAAATAACGGAAAGCAAAAGTAAAGCAACTACCGCTTTTCCATGATACTCCTTCCAAGCTTTTTTCAACCAATTTCTCCATGGATAGTGTACACTACATACAAATACTCCCGAAAAGATGGACGCCAGCCATGCCGAACGGCTCATTCCTGCCGGAAGTACACAAACAAGTAATAACAGCACCCCAAAAGATAAATAATACCCTACCGATTCTTCCCAAGTACGTTGCTTTATAGCATTTAATCGTAACCATTCGTACAAACATACAGGAAATACCAATGCCAAATAGCCGGAATATGGTCCAGGATTATAAAAAGAGCCTGTCACAGCATATAATGAATGATTAGAAGTAGCGAAACCGTAAATCTGACGCAATCCCCAGACTGCTTCAATACCACCCATTAAAATAAGCCCCCAAATCACTGAATGATAGAAAAAATGTACTCCTTTTGCTGATAACCCTACCGCTAATAATACACATACAGTAAATATTATAGAAACCCACCCACACCACAGCCATTGATAAGAAGTATCCCCGGCAGGAATATAGGAAGAATAGGCACAAACGGTACTTAGTAATCCGATTACTCCTATTGAAATCAAAGCGATAGAAGCCTGTGTTTTTATCCGCAAAAATTGTATTCTCGTCATCTTCATTGATCTAGTAAATTTTATTTTTCTGCATTTCCCTTTATTTTAATAAGTATTGGAGATGAAGTCGTATTACAATATATACTAATCGTTTTGTTAAAATGCCCAGGATGCTCAGCTTGATAACTGATATGCAATGTATCGCTCTTACCTGGTAATATTGGTTGTTTTGGGTAATCTACCACAGTACAACCACAGGATGTAGTCACATCATTCATCACCAAAGGAATACTCCCCGTATTTTGGATGCTCAGACTCTTTGTTTGCTTTTCTTCCCACAAGAAAGACTGCATATCCAAAACCATTTGATCTATTTTCAGAGAAGTTTGTCGTCCTTCATTATTATTTTCTAAAGATTTATTCTTCGAAAGAATTTTCAGATATAAATCTCTTACCTTATTATTATAAATAGGATTACCAACAGCTACAACCTTATTATTCTCATTTAAAAGAAAAGTCTGAAAATCCATTCTCTGTAGAAAGTGGTTCAGTATATTAAGACTATCTTGCTTATCTATGCATACCGGATTATTAAATAAAGCCATTTTTAAAGTATGGTGGAGCTCCATACCCTTCTTTGGAAAAAAGAAAAAAAGGAACTGAACAGAATCAGCACTAGTTGAATCAACCTGTTGCATAAACTTCTTCCAATCAGCGAGCCGCAATCTACATCCAGTACATCCAGTAGAATCGGTATATACCAAAACTTTGTATTGGTCTTTTATACAAAAATCAACAGTGTCTTTACCTTGAATAGTAAAAACTGTATGTGAAGGAAATATAATTTCTTTTTGTTCCCATTCTTTTAATAACGCAGCTAGTTGCTGCTTATTTCCCTTACAGGAAATAAACAATAATGCTAAAAATCCTAAAAAGCAATACTTCATTACTAGAATTTATTTAGTTCATACAACAATACAAGCAATAGTTCCTTCACTTGTCGATAAAACATACAGTTCCCAATCGTGCACTATAGAATGATTACCCAAATAACTTTTTTATTATCTATAGCAATCATGATATTTCATTTTTGATCCTATCTCTCCAACTCTTTCAACGAATTGACCAATAACCTCACCTGCGGAAAAAAACTGTTTAAACATAGAACAACCTGAAATAGAATATCTATCATAACAGATATGCTTATCCCCCACTCTCTCCACCTCCGTCATTTTCTCCAGCCAATGCTTCCAAATTAGCCAACGTTACATCAGACAATTTTATATCTCCATGAGAATTATATGCAGTATAACCAGCAAACAGTACAACTGCAAAGACCAACATTATTCCAAATAATTTCTTTTTCATATTATCGTTTCATCGTTTATATTATAATTCAATGAGTCCACTTTAAAAAGTGGACTCAATAAGTAAATTTAAAGAGGAAGTTTATAAACGTATATCTTATCTTCAATATCCTTATTAACAGCATAAAGGGTATGATACTTATTAGAAACGACAAAATTGCTAATCTTCTTATCTAAAGAATACCGCTCAACTAGTTCACCATTCCATGTCCATACTTCCAGAATTGGCTCTTCTTCTTGTTTAGTCAATACATATATATATTTATTATCAGCACATGGGGGGTAAGGATAATAAGTAATTTTCTCTTCGTTATCTAACGAAGAGTTAGCATGCTCCAACACTATTTCATTCAACATCTCACCATGTCGGTTATAGATTCTCATCATCTTAATATATACATAAAAAGAGGCAAACATCTCTCCATCAGGTTTAGAAACAGTCAATTTATTATATACAAAATTATTATCATCGCCTTTATCCTTTTTCAATAAATCAAATGGGTAATCGCTGAATTGATGAGTATCCTGTTTCTTATCCAGTAACGTATATTCATATTTATCATCTTGAGACAAGAAGCAATAAGAACTATCAGCTAAAAAAAGGAAACGATTTAGTGGCATTTGGTTTACTTTCAACCTCTGTTCTGAGATTAATTTAAAAGTACCCGATGAATCTATTTTCAATTCTTTCACTCTATTTGAGGGTAATTCAAAAACTTTAAAACCCTCTTTAGATTCAACAAAATTCCTATCTAATATCAAAAAGTCATTAGGTCCCTGTCCTTTTACCCCCGCATTAAACAAATATTGGCATTCTGGTAATTTCCAGAAAGAGAACAAAGTATCTTTCCGTTGTTCGTAAGCAACCAACATATCATGAACTATAAATAAACGTGTCACAGACAACAATACCGGAGGAGTTGTTATACTATCTGCCAATAACAACGTGGGATTTGGAAGATCAACTATTTGCTCCTTGTGAGAAACACAACTTACCCCCAAAATAGATAATAGAAAGAAGAATACAATACTATACTTCATATCACTATTTATTACACGTCGATGTATACTTAGCTTCCAATAACCAATAAAGTTCACATTCCTGACAAATCCACCCCCATAGAGCAAAACCGTCATCCTCAGGTGCTTTTCTCCATTTTTTATAACAACTATGACTTGCTCCTCCTGCTTCAGAGTTATCATCATTTTCATCTGCTAAAGCTTCCAAATTAGCCAACGTTACATCAGACAATTTTATATCTCCATGAGAATTATATACAGTATAACCAGCAAACAGTATAACTGCAAGGACCAACATTATTCCAAATAATTTCTTTTTCATATTATCGTTTTATCGTTTATATTATAATTCAGTTTATTCCGTCTCTATCCTTTCAACGGCATAAGGCAATCACTTGCCACTTTCATTTTTTATTCTTATGTTTGCATTGGATACCTTCTTCCTTATTTAGGCTGTATTCAGAATGGACGATGCGCCTTGCCAAAGAACAGCAATCGTCCATTCTTCCTTCCCAACCAGTTTAACAATTATAAAATTAATCAAAACAGCAGATTCCAATAACCTTCTGTAAAGATTTGCTTATTATCATAATAAGTAAATACCTGTTCTTCATTTCCTCTGGTCAAATCTCGAAGCCAATATAAAGCATGACTAGGAACATTATTGTATATCAGTTTAGGTTCTTCCGCTACTTTAACGCCCAATGATTTCCAACCGTCTGCCGAGAAATAAAATAACTCATACTTATCCCCTACCCGTACAAAATTATCATCATTGCGAGGTGTATATCTAATACTCCCTACCTGCTTGGGAGTATTCAAATCCAGACCAACCCAACCCGGCTTTTCCGAACTAGTAAAGAAAGTCAAAGGGTCACCGTCCATGGCACTCCTTCCTGACACTGTCCGACTTCCTTTATATGGTAAAGTAGACATTAATTCACCTTGTAACTTCGTTTGTCCCAAAGTATCGGCATACCAAGCTACTTCCGCAATATCGCCAGGAAACCAATCAGCAGATATGTAACGAACATAACGATACTTCGAAGAATCTTTTATCTTGACTTCATTGAACATCTTTCTTGGATAATTCTTCAGTTGTAACATAACCTTTGCATCACTGAAATCTTTCCGATTAGCACCTTCAAAACGACCATACGCCATACGTTGGATATAAGACCGTATACCTCCTTGTAGAGGCCATTTACGTGTGACACTCATCTGACAACTGTCTGCTTTCGGGCGATAATACAACAAGCAACCACTTTCTTTATCTATCTTAAAAGGAAAACTGGCTTCTTTTAACTTTCCATCCTGAGCGTACAAAGTCATATAAATTAGCCCTTCTTCAATATCATTAAAAATAGCTTTCCCTTCTTTATAACGCCCCTCGCCAATCGGAAACCAGCCACGCCTATTAAAGATAGCAACCCATACAGAATGTCCTTCTTTTCTATCTTTTATCAACTCACAATCAACCATTATTTCATTGGAAGGAAAATACAAAGATGAAACATCTTTCAAACAAATGTTCGCCAATGCTATTCCAAACTTTTTATTTTGTAGAACAGCATCTAAACGTTCTTTCTGTAATGCATAGGTATGCCTATATACTTTTCCCTGTCTATAACCAAACTGTTCACCTCTTTTTAGCTTTCGCGCCCCAAAATTAAATGGAATTGTATATCCAGTTGTATCAAGTACTACATTCCAAACATGAGCAACATGACTCACCGGAGACCATAAATAAGTATCAATTCCAGCGGGAATGCCTACCGAACGTAGCATATAACATCCGAAATCTGCAATACTCGTACAATCGCCAAGTTGTAATTCCAACAAGAGTTGAGCTGATAAATGTGGACCTGTAAGTTCATTCTGATATTTCCAATGTAAACTCGTTGCATAATTACTTAAACAGGAGGTTGCCTCCACTACATCCGTTCCTTGATATAAAGAATCCAGTACAGGCTTGAAGCGATGATAGAAGTCTTTTTTCCAATGAGTCAAAGGTTCATCCTTGATTCGATATGGAAGAATAAACTCGCAGAAATTATCAAAAGAAACGTACTTTCCCCAAGGAGTTTCACGCCATACTTTAAATGAATACTCTATATTTTCAATCAAATATTCGGAAGTTATCACTTTTGCATCATATTCCTTGAACAAATTTCGATAGGGAAAGCGTTTCAGATATTCTAAATGTTTATCATAACTATCTGAAACCGCATATTGTTCAAGCGCTATATGTAGCGAATCCAAATCACTTCCTTTATATGTATAGTACAGAGGCATATTTTCTATAAGATATATAGCCGCCTTCAATTTAAGAGAATCATTTTTATAATACTCTAAAACTTTTTCAAGTTCTGCCCGGTTAGTATCAGCAAAAGCCAAAGCTGTTTCTAACTGTTCTTTTTCAGAAGAGGAACAAGAAAGCAAGCTAAATAATATACATACACATATAAACAGTCGTGTTTTCATACTTTTTCAATCAGGTTTGTATTGCTGGAGAGCTATCTATAAGACAAGAAAGCCCCAAGAAGTCATCTCAAAGACTGTAACCTCTAACTATATATTTAACTTTTTCATGAGTAAGAGGACAATCTAGACTACCAACATCAATACACCTTATTTTTCCTCCTACAACCTCTCCATCATCTGATCCATCTTCATCCGCAGCTAACGCTTCAATATTTTCTAGCAACAAGGAGCTAATATTAGATTTGTAAACACATTTACCGTTTGCCAAATACAAACTATACAATGCAACAATAACAGTAAACAGTAATGCCGTAAAAATACCTTTTTTCATAATATATTATATTTTTCAAATAAACTACGGCAAAGGTAATCAAGTGGGGTATTGAATCCAAAAGATACATCTTACATCTTCTTACATCTGCTAATAAAAGTAGAAATAAGAAGACTTAAGATTTATATCTCACTGATTTTCAATTGGTAACTCCCCACAGACTCTATTTCGATGGATATAGAAGGAAAATGTCTCAAGAAACCTCGCAATCGATTTAAAACCTGATATATCCTATTGTCATAATTACCATCAACTTTCCATAATGCCTTACCAATTGCGTTAATAGACAAAATATGAAAGTAAAGCTATCTACTCACAACATCATAAGATATGCAAAAACGTTATTTCATATAATTCTGTAAATATTTCAAATATGAAAGGGTCTGATCCGTCATCGAATTATGGGGTATGTAGATTTTATTTATTATAAAATCTTTATCTATCACAAATAGATATGGAATATCCATGCTTTCAATAGGAATTTTCAAAGATGCTATTTTAAAAAAGCGCCCTTTGATTCTATATAGTTTTAAGTCATCCAGAAAACATTGATCTTCGTAATCTGTCAAAAATATGACATTTTTCATATTTACTTTCTGCAATAATGACATCAGTGTATTTACACAAATCCCACAATTCGACTGAGATAGTCGCACTACTAAAGATGTATCAGATATAATATCCTTTAAATGACAAGCGCTTGTACCATCTTCATATATTATTTCATTTAAACATAGACGCAAACCATTATTTTGAAAATTCAATATAATATCTTCTTTTAACATATAATAAGCAGAGTTTCTCTTTTCTATCTGCTTTTCATATTCGCACTTTATATTTTTTAAGTATCTAAAATATATTTTTTCAGACTGTATTCTACGTCCAAATTGATAGACACTAACAATCAAGGTTAGTACAAATATGAAAAAGACTATGTATCGTTTATTCTTCAATAATATTATTTTTATATGGTAATTCGTAAATTATCAGAATAGGATTATCTTCATCATGCAAATTTTGATATATATTCTCGTAAACCGGATTGAGTTTGTCATCCGTTTTGTTCCTTTCTTTTTTTATGTCCATATACTGTTTAAACTGCATAGGTTGCATAATTTGTATTATTTGACTTGCATTATTAACGGGTAAATAATTAGGAGAACCACCTCTTAAAGGCGAATTTAAAATAAAGTAATAACCTTCTAATCGTTTTAACTGTTTATCATATATAAAGAGTCCTATATTCGTTTTGAACAACAAATAGTCACGATTCCCCACTACATTAGTAATGCTACATACATACTTATTCTCATCGCATATATTAAGAAAATCTTCAGCAGACATATTCTTTTCTAGTAATGATTTTGGTAAATGGTGCTCTTTAAAATCAATCACATATTTCTCATATATACCATTTCTATCTATAGAATATATACAACTTTCCAAAGGGCGTGTAAAATATACAGCATCACTTATTGTTAACCTATTTCCCACATCGAAAGATGTAAAATTTCCAGAAGAACCTGAATCAAAATAAGGTCTTTCATGCAAAGCCTCCTTTCTTAGAAAATCCATAGGATAGGTATAAGTTAAAATATAATCTACATCTTTCAGCCCTACCTTATAGCAATAAATACTATCACCGTTTACTATAAATTCACTATAATAGTCAGAATATGAGACTTCTTTCATCAACTTTCCTGCATTAGTATAATACATAACTTTATATGGCCGATCACATAGTAATACTATATTTTTTCTTTTTTGATCCACGGTAATATCACTAATCTGAATATACTCTCCGGGACCGCTACCTATATCATTAATTTGTCCCAAATACTTTCCTGAAGTACTATACATAAAAACTTTACCCAATGAGCGGTCAAGCATATAAAAAGTATCATCTATTACACATATTCTATCAATAGACCGGATTAAGGAAAAGTTATCATTACTTTCCAATGGTATTATTGAGGAGGCTTGAAAAAAGGCAGTATCAACCAAACTTGTTTTAATTTCATTCAATACTATAGGAATCCCACAGCCCTTTATAAGTGTTTTATCAGAAGAACAACTCGTACATGCAATTAGTACAAATTGAATAATTATTAATCTTACATTCATTAAACTAATATTTAAGTTTTTATAGATTCTCAATACATTCAAGCACCATATTTATCAACCTCACCAACATATTCAGGATTGCTACAGTAGAATCCGTTTGTACATTTTACTTCTCCAGATCCCGGACAAGATATTTCCGTTATTCGAGTCTTATATTTTGCGTAACAATTTTCATACAATTTAATGTACGAATATTCAAAATAATTTCTAGTCACTTTTTCCGCAGCAGTACTGCTTGAATCAGGGAAAGGGTCAGTAGGAAAATCATTTTCTCCCACATCCATAGAATCTTCTCCACTACCCAACGCATTAATTGAGGTCATAGCCAAATCGCATAAAACATTTGTATTTAATGCTATTTTCACATTTAATGTACTCACTACACATACAACTATTGCAAAAGCTATTATATTTAGTTTCTTTTTCATATTATCGTTTCATCGTTTATATTTTAATCAATTTATTTATTCCGTCTCTATCCTTTCAGCAGGATAAGGAACACTTACCTTTATTTTTTATTCTTATGTCTATGCATCTCCTTCCTTTTTAGGCTGTATTCAGAACGGACGATGCGCCTTGCCAAGAACAGTAATTGTCCATTCTTCCTTCTCAACCAGTTTACCAATTATATAATTTATCGGGAATACTCAAATCTAAACTAACCCACCCCGATTTTCCAGAACTAATAAAAAAAGCCAAAGGATCATCATCCATGGCATCCCTTTCCTGACATTATTTGACTTCCATCATTTACCAAATACAAATTATACAATATAATAGTAAGTAGTAATGCCATAAAAATACCTTTTTTCATAATATATTATATTTTTCAAATAAACTACGGTAAAGGTAAGTAAGTGGGGCATTAAATCCAAAAGAAACATCTTACATCTTCTTACATCTGCTAATAAAAGTAGAAATAAAAGAATTTAAGATTTATATCTCGCTGATTTTCAATTGGTAACTCCCCACAGACTCTATTTCGATGGATATAGAAGGAAAATGTCTCAAGAAACCTCGCAATCGATTTAAAACCTGATATATCCTATTGTCATAATTACCATCAACTTTCCATAATGCCTTACCAATTGCGTTAATAGACAAAATATGATTGTCTGCCTGCATAAAAAGTTCTAATAACTTGGCTGACTGATTTGTTAAGGATACATTCTTTTCCCCCTCGCTCATTATTCTTTTCTCTGCATCAAAATAGACATCACCACCTAAATGATATAATCTAGCAGTAGTAGTCTCCACTTCTTTCACCAATACTTCTTTCTCGATTATTATTTTTTCTGGATTCATTTTCCTTCGGATAATAGCTGTTATCTTGTATATAGTAAAAATAAAAAAAATATAAAGCAAGATGTAAACTATCCCTGCAAACTCCAACACTTGCGAAAAAGAGTATTGAAGATAAAGCAGACATTCCATTTCACAACGATAACCGATCGTACAAACCCAGAAGGGTTGTAGATTCTGCCACCATTCACTATCTGATGTTAACAAGGAGGTTGTTTTCTCATCCCAATCTGTTGAAAACATACATATACCAGTACGGCATACTAGATTTTTCTTTTTTAGAAAGTTCTGCCAATTGCAATTTAAAGAATCAAGACTGAGTGAATAGTCTTTAAAAGCACACGAATGTATTATCCGCACGTCAGAATTCATTGTCACATTCTTCCAATGTTTCTCCTGATCAATCTTATACTTCCTCTCACCTGACTCATCATACCAATAAATATATTCAGGAACATCATCCTTTCTCAGTATATCTCCGCCATTAAAGCCAACAGTCAATTTCACATCAGGTATCCGCCTATATGCTTCACTATTAACAGCTTCCACGAAAGCCTCTTTAGCCATCTGTTCAATAGTACTCTGCCTATACTTATAATAATAGTAACTACCAAGCAGAAACAATGCAACTGTAACAGATATAAATAATATTTTATATTTTATTTTCATCGTTTTTATCAAGATAAAGAGTAACAATTCAACTATATCGAAATTTTACTATGGGCTGATCATTATTTACATCCGTCGCCATTATTGTTTTAGTAGCTTCGTCCACCCAAATTCCATATATATAATGGTCCAGTACATATTTGCATAGTGGTTCTCCTTTCAAACTAAATACATAAATGTACTTTCCACCGTCAGGAAGTCTACCGTTTTGTTTCGCTATCTCCTTGAAAGTCGTTCCATGAAATACTGCATAAATGGCACTATCAGTTACCTGTACATCACTAAAACCCATAATTCCAGCTGGTACACCATATCCGGCAGATATTTCAAAGTCCGGTTCACCATGCTCACCAATATGTATCACATGTGTACTATCCTTTAAGTTATAAACCTCGACTACTTCCCCTAATTGAGTAACAGTCGCAAGAATACCATTATGAGGATTATAATCTAGAAAACTACGCCACGCTTGAGCCAACGCCGGGCGGGCATGCTGTAAAGCATCCTCATTCACAGTTGGTATATTCCCTAGCCTCTCGAAAAGTTTTCCTTTACGATTTACCATGCACAGACGACTATCCCCCGAATAGTCAGGAATAATAAATGTAGTATCATTAAACACCGTAAAATCAAGTACCCGAAGGACAGCTTCATCCAATGCTACTGTTTCCTCACGAAGTAGTGAGTCACCGGATAATGAAAAATCGAACTTAGTTAATTCGCTTTTATTAGCGTCTAATGTCCATACATCTTCGTTATAAAACCGAAGATTTTCCATTGATAGCATTCCCGTAGGTGAATCACTATGTATTCCGAAAGAAGATAGATAGTGAAAATCAGGATATTGAAAAAGATGTCCATAATTATCAAAACCATGCAAATCCATTACAATGACTTTATCTCCTTCCACTCGTATCCGAAAGGGATAACGAAACAAGACTGTATCGAGTTCTATGATTTCTCCTTTTAACTCTTCCACTTGTAGAAATTCAGAATAGAGAAATACATTGTCTCCATACTTCGTATGCTTTGTACCACAAGATAGGAAAATTAAAAGGAAAAATAGGAAACCAATACTATTTTTTAGGTCCGTAATCCACACTGATATACTCCACCTAGATACCTTCATAGGTACAATCATGCCATTTTGTTTTCTCATTAATCTCATCACGTGACTTATTTATCTGTTTGAATAGCGCAAAGGTAATAATTTGCAAAAACCAACGGACGATATTAAAAACTATTTTTAGCCATTCATACCTCTTTTTCCATGTACATCCAAGCAAACTACTTATCTTAATATTTCATTATCCAGCAATCGGCATTATTCCCCAACTGGGAAACTTCATCATTTCAAATAATATTTCAATATTACAGGATTATCGTCTTCTTTCAGCGTCTCCATTTTATGAATTTCTTGTGGTGACATCAAATTACGATCCATATATTGAGACAACTCATCCTGTTGGCAAATAGCAAGTGAAACATCCTGCGAGATTTCATTTACTCCGACCCTGCCAATGGCATACTTTATTTCTGTATCAACAGAGTGACGCTATCGCATACAAATAGCAACGGTATAGAGACCGGATAGCTACGCTATTCCGACCCTATACCGTCGCTATATAAAACCCAATATAATTGTGTTGATTTCTAGTCTCAGCGCTGTGTAGGCAGGGTAAATTCCTGCGAATCGCAAATTATTCCGTTCTCATCCGCCACCGCTACACGAAATGTTACCTCACCGTCTTTCAGTTTCTCGCCTGCATGAATGGAAGCGGTGTAACGAATACCTTCCCCCGGAAGGATTTCCTCTATCATCACAGAAGGAGAAATGCCGAGATGCTTCACCTTGCCCACTGTTTCTACCAAGGGGACAATATTATAGACAGGGTTCCGTCCTTCATTCATAATCTCAAAGATGATCTTGCTATTCTCTCCCGCATCAATCACATGACTACGGTTATCATCAATAAAACGAATCCTGCGCAGTTTCAGCTGGGTAAGAGGTCGCTGCACCTGTGGCTGTTTCTTATATTTCCGGACACGAACTTCCCGTACTTCAGGAATATAAGCATCCTCCTCTATCGGTTCTTGTCTCGGCGCTGTCAATGCATTCCCTATCGCTGCACCGGCAATGGTCCCTACAATATTTCCAATAGCAGAACCGCGATAACCGCCTCTCCAGCCATGATTATTATCTCCGATAAGCCCTCCTATCGAGCCGCCCAGACTTCCTCCGATAGAAGCGCCTGCCATGATAGCTCCCGGATTTCCCATACGCCCCGATGCACACCCGCTCAAAATCAAAGCGGAAAGCAAAATTACTGTTATTTGTTTCTTCATGACCTTCTCTATTTAGTGTGTTACTATTTATTTTATCACTTTAAAACGGGCAAAACGCAATAATAGTTGTTTGTCACCCGCATTTTTGAAATGAATGGTTGCTTTCGCATTATCTCCCGTTCCTTCCACTTTCATCACTTCACCCAGTCCGAAACGTTCGTGCTCTATCATCTGTCCGGCACGTACTCCCGTCACCGACGCAGCATTCGAAGCTGCCGACTGTGCACTACTGCTTCCACTCACCGCACTCACTTTTTTCAGGTTTCTCGGCACACTGGGGGCTATAATCTGTGCTTTCGGACGTGCACGCTGTTCGGAAGAACTACTACCGAAAGAAGCACGCGACGGAGAAGCGGAACGAGTGAAGCCTCCCTCAATCTCCCTACGGAAACGCCCTGCGCCTTCATCAACCGAACGACTCACTCCTGCCTCATGCGGTAATTGCAAATAATGAACATCAATATCACGCAAGAAGCGGCTGGGACTTCCAAATTCCATTTTTCCGTAACGAAAACGGGTCTTTGCAAACGAAAGATAGCAATGTTCTTCCGCACGGGTGATCGCCACATAGAACAAACGGCGTTCTTCTTCCAATGCACGAGGAGAATCTCCTGCCATTCCACTGGGAAAGAGATTTTCTTCCAGCCCGACCACAAATACGTTCTTAAATTCCAGTCCTTTAGCCGAATGCACGGTCATCAAGGTTATCTTTTCCCCGTCATCCGCTTTATCAGAGTCCTGATCGGTAAGCAAGGCAATCTCCGAAAGAAAATCGGTCAGGGAAATGTTCGGGTTACCTTCTTCCTGCCGCAAAGCACAAAAGTCATTCATCCCGTTCACCAACTCCTCGATATTTTCTTTCCTGCTCAAGTTTTCAGGCGACGTATCCTGACAGACATCATTGATGATACCGGACTGACGGATAATATCTGTTCCTATTTCGTATGCATTCTTATCCGCCTGACCGGTAATAAAACCCTCAATCAGTTCACGGAAACCTTGCAATTTCGCATGCGTCCCTTTATTGATATTGAGCCCATAACTCAATGGTTCACAAAGTGCCGCCCAAAGGCTGACACCATTATCGGTAGCCGCCGATATAATCTTTCCGACAGTAGTATCCCCGATACCACGGGCAGGATAATTAATGATACGTTTGAACGCTTCTTCATCATTCGGATTCACCACCAACCGGAAGTAAGCAATCACATCCTTTATCTCCTTACGCTGGTAAAACGAGAGTCCTCCATATATCTTATAGGGCATACTTCGTTTCCGAAGTGCTTCCTCAAAAACACGGCTCTGCGCATTCGTTCGATATAAGATAGCAAATTCGGCATATCCGTAACGAAACTCCCGGCGCAATTCTGCTATTTTGTTCGCCACAATATCCCCTTCTTCTACATCACTGTAAGCTTGAAATACCCCAATCGGCTCTCCCTTTTCTTTCTCCGAGAATACGGCTTTCCGTATCTGACGTTCATTCTTCTCAATCAGACTGTTGGCAGCACAGACGATCGTTTGCGTAGAGCGATAATTCTGTTCCAACTTGAAGACTTTCGTATCCGGATAGATTTTTGTAAAATAAAGGATGTTATCAATATCCGCACCCCGGAAGGAGTAGATACTCTGTGCATCATCCCCTACCACGCAGACACGCTGGTTTTCCTTCGTCAGTTGCAGGACAATGCTGTGCTGCGCATAGTTCGTATCTTGATACTCGTCCACCAACACATAACGGAACTGATCACGATAACGCGCCAGCACATCCGGGAAATCACGGAACAGGATATAAGTATACACCAGCAAATCATCGAAGTCCATTGCCCCGGCCTGGCGGCATCTCTCCCAGTAACGGGTATAAATATCACGGATAGCAGGCATTTTAGCGGCCATATCGCCTTCATAAGCCTCTTTGTTAGCGGCATATCCCGTAGGAGTGACCAGATGATTTTTGGCATTGGAAATACGTGCCTGTACGACTCCCGGCTTATAGGTCTTTTCATCCAAACCCATTTCCTTAATGATTGAACGAAGCAGACTTTTGCTATCTGCCGTATCATAAATAGTAAATTGGGAAGTAAATCCGATATATGATGCTTCGGCACGAAGGATACGGGAGAAAATGGAATGGAAAGTGCCCATCCACAAATAACGTGCCCGCTCCATACCTACCTGACGGGCAATACGCTCCTTCATCTCACGCGCCGCCTTATTGGTAAAAGTCAGTGCAAGGATGTTCCACGGGTTGTAACCGTTCTCAAGCAAATAGGCAATTTTATAAGTCAATACGCGCGTCTTTCCCGAACCGGCACCGGCTATTACCAGCGAAGGTCCGTCGTTATAAGTCACTGCAGCACACTGACTCTCATTCAACTCCTCTATATAATTGGTATTCATAACAGCATTATAAAAACTATGAGGATTTTTAACAAACCCTTGGCGTTCAATTTTGTTCTCAATACAAAAGTATAATATTCATTTGAGAATGAAGGTATTTTTATGATTTTTCATCACTAACTATTTTAACCTAACCCCCAAAAGCAATGAAAAGAGGTATATTTTTATCAATTATCTTAGGCTTGTGCCTGATTACCTGCATTCCGCAGGTCATGGCGCAAAAACAAAGCCGCATGGAAAAGTTGCTCAGGTATCTGAACGACAACGACGCCGACAAATGGCAGAAGAACCGCGAAAAGCTGGATGATGAGACGCAAACTTATTACTCTGAAGAACTGGCACTGCTGGATGTGCTCCACCAACTATGGAATGAACATAGCGAACAGGCTGCCACAAACTATTTCGGATGTTACGGGAAAGCTTTCCAAGGAAATTTTTCCACGATTTGTGACGAAGAAAAAATACAGCTTTCCGATGTACGGAACAGAGCTGAACAGTCGATTATCTACATCCTGGAAGGTTCGAAGGACAAGATTCCTTTCAGCCGGGCAGTGATAGACAGCATTCGCTCGACTGATTATCCGGTCGACTCCGTGATGCTGCAAAGGCTACGGGATATTCGCGAACTGGCATTATTGGAAGGTATGCTAAAAACACCCACGCCCGGCACTTATCAGACGTATCTCGCAGAATATCCAAACGGAAAGTTCATCGCACAAGTCAACGCTGCCGAAAACAAACGGCTCTATCAACTTGTGGAAAAAGATCCTTCTTCCGGAAATTTCAAAGCATTCTTCGATAATGCCGATATGCAGAAATTCTTTAGGGATAAAGACAGTCGTCCTTATCTTGCGGAGGTCCGTTCGCTTTACGACAATTTCCTGTTCCAGCACATCGACAGTCTCCAAAAAGAAGGGAATGCCACTGCGATCCGCCAAATTATCGACGACTACAAGCATACGCCGTACCTGACTGCCGCCGCCCGTACTCATCTGGATGATTTGGAGTACTTGAGCGAGAAAGCTGATTTTGAACTGTTGAAACCGGCTATTGTCAATTCTGAGTCTTTGAGTTTACTGAAAGATTTTCTCTGTACACATCATTACAAAGAATTTCGTGACCAGGCAAATGCACTACGTAACCCATTCGTCTTGCAAGCCATTCTCGCCACTCCTACTTCTGTAAAATATTACAATCAGGGAAGGTTGATAAAGTCCGTAGAAAATGATAGTACGGGAAATATCTCAACCACTTATACATACAATGAGAAAGGACAGCTCACCTCTATGCTTTCAATCACCGAAAAAAACGGGCAAATAAGTAACGAGATACAAACGAACAGACTGTACGATCCGCAAGGGCACTGCATCTTTGAGGTGAAGACGAATCCGAAAACCAAAACGGACATTTACCGGCAAACACGCCGCATTGGTTCCGACGGAAGCATAGAAAGCGACTCGCTGAAATATACGGACGGAAGATTCGCTGTCAGCACCTACAACAAGCAGGGACAACTGACAGAAACCAAGGAATACAACAAGAACGGGGAACTTCAGGCATATAAGGCCAATAAGTATGACGAAAAAGGACGGCTGACGGAATCACAACACCAAAATCTGCTGTTCGCCAACGTACCGGATCAAATTCTTTCTCAAAAAGAATCGTATGAATATGACAAATACGGTTACCTGACCCGGATAGTTTACCAACGCATAACGGGCAATAACCAGAAAACTTCCGGTTACCTGACTTGCCTGTACGATGATTATGGTAACCGGATTGACGGTAACTCCTATTACGAATATGATAATACAGGACAATGGATCTATCGCGCAGACCGCGACAATCCGAAGGAAACAGAGCGTGTACAGTACATTTACAAATAAAATGAGATGTAGTGAACCTTTTCCGCCAACCTGCTGTTATTATAGTATAACAAGCCAATTAAAACTTGTAACATTATGAATACTATATTAATGTCTTTAATTATGATGACCATGACTTACGAAATGCCTAAACTTCCTTACGCAAACAATGCGTTGGAACCTGTAATCAGTCAGCAAACAATAGATTTCCATTACGGAAAGCATCTACAAACGTATGTAAATAATCTGAATAGCCTTGTGCCCGGAACAGAATATGAAGGTAAAACGGTAGAAGAAATCGTTGCCTCAGCACCGGACGGAGCTATATTCAATAATGCGGGACAAGTATTGAACCACAATCTGTACTTCCTGCAATTCGCCCCGAAACCTTCGAAGAAAGAACCCGGAGGCAAACTGGGAGAAGCAATCAAACGTGACTTCGGCAGCTTCGAGAACTTCAAGAAAGAATTCAATGCAGCAGCAGTCGGATTGTTTGGTTCTGGTTGGGCCTGGTTGTCCGTAGACAAGAACGGTAAACTGCATATCACCAAAGAAAGTAACGGAAGTAACCCGGTACGCGCCGGGCTGAAACCTCTTCTCGGATTTGACGTGTGGGAACACTCTTACTACCTGGATTACCAGAACCGCCGCGCCGACCACGTGAACGCCCTGTGGAATATCATCGACTGGGATGTGGTAGAAAAAAGAATGTAACCGGACGCATATAATAAACTAAACTATACTATTGAAAAGGTCGTTGTGAATTTCACAGCGGCCTTTTTTCTAGCATAAAAAAAGGTAATATATTTATTGGATATCAGCTACATAAGTTGTATTTTTGCGATACTTGAATCAACATAACAAACAATTATGACACTTTATAAAAGAAATAAGATATTGTTCATTGTCTTCATTGCTCTCCTATTCTTCTCCCCCCGTTTATGCAATGCTGCCGACACAGAAGAATCTGCAGAAGAGATACTTTTCATTACCTCCTATAATTCTGATACTAAATATACCTACGACAACATATCAACATTTATACAGACTTATACCCAACTGGGCGGAAAGTACTCCACTATCGTAGAAAATATGAATGTAACGGATTTGTCACAGGCCCATAAATGGAAAGAAACGCTAACCGAGATTCTGGATAAACATCCGGGTGCAAAATTAGTTATTTTCCTCGGCGGTGAGGCATGGAGCAGCTTCCTTCATCTCGAAGATGAGAAATACAAAAGACTCCCCGTATTCTTTGCAATGGCATCCCGCAACGGCATCCGAATTCCGGATGAGCCTATTGATATGCAACAATATGAACCCCAGAGCATTGACTTGACGGAACGAATGAAAGAATATAATGTAAAATACTGTTCTTCATACGAATACGATATTAACAAGGATATAGAAATGATGAAATATTTCTATCCGGAAATGGAACATCTGGCATTCGTTTCGGATAATACATACAACGGTCTTGCCGAACAGGCCTGGTTTAAAAAGAATCTGAAAAATCATCCGGAACTGTCTATCACTTACATCGACGGCCGAATCCATACACTTGATATGGCGGTCAACCAATTACGTGTTCTCCCCAAAAATTCGGTAATGCTGCTTGGCATCTGGCGAATTGATAACAGAGGAATCACCTATATGAATAATTCCGTTTATGCTTTCTCCAAAGCAAATCCTTTGTTGCCTGTGTTCAGTCTGACGTCCACCGCAATAGGTTATTGGGCTATCGGAGGATATGTCCCCCAATATGAAGGGATAGCCAAAGGAATGGGAGAATACGCATATCAGTTTCTGGATAAAGGGAAAAATGACATCCGTAGCATTAATATATTACCCAACAAATATAAATTTGATGCCAATAAATTAAAAGAATGGGGATTTGAAGACAAGAAGTTACCCATTAATTCAATCGTAATCAACCAGCCGATCCCTTTCTTTGTGGCTTACAAAACGGAAGTACAGTTTATCCTGCTCACCTTCCTTGTATTGATAGGCGGACTGATGATTGCATTGTATTACTATTACCGGACTAAAATTCTGAAGAATCGTCTGGAAAGAACAACGAAACAACTACGGGAAGATAAAAAGAAACTGGAAGCGTCGGAGATAGAATTGCGTGACGCCAAAGAGCGTGCGGAGGAAGCCAACCAGCTAAAGAGTGCTTTTGTGTCGAATATGAGTCACGAAATACGTACGCCATTAAATGCAATCGTAGGTTTCTCCAGTTTGCTAATCAATTCCGTAGAACCTTCGGAAGAATTACAAGAATATGCCAATATCATCCAGACCAATTCTAACCTGTTGCTACAGCTTATCAGCGACGTACTGGATGTATCGCGTCTCGAATCGGGAAAGCTGCAATTCAACTATGAATGGTGCGAACTGGTGACTCATTGCCAAAATATGATTACCCTGACCAACCGGAACAAAACAACGAATGCAGACGTCAGACTGCAAATGCCCAAAGAGCCATATATGCTCTATACCGACCCGTTGCGTCTGCAACAAATCATCATCAACCTGCTGAATAATGCGTTAAAATTCACTCCCGCCGGAGGAAGCATTACATTGGATTACACGGTGGACAAAGAAAAACAGTGTATACTATTTTCTGTGACCGACACCGGTACAGGAATCCCCGAAGACAAGCAGGAACTTGTATTCCAACGCTTCGAGAAGTTGAATGAATTTGTACAGGGAACAGGGTTGGGACTGGCTATCTGTAAACTGACGATTCAATATATGGGAGGTGATATCTGGATTGACAAAGATTACAAAGGCGGAGCGCGATTTATCTTCTCTCATCCTATCAAAGAAAGGGAATCAACAGAAAAATGAAAAAAAATCGGTTGATTTAGTGTTTTTCTGTTTCTTTTTCGCTTACTTTGCCCCCGTAAAGACAAAGGGGTGCCCCACGAGGGGCTGAGATTATACCCTAGGAACCTGAGGCAGTTAGCACTGACGTAGGGATTGTGTTTCTTCTTATCGCCTTTCTTATAAAAGCACGCTCTTTGTATTTACTTTCAACTTATTTATTTTGATAGGACAATGAAAGTACAAGTGAACAACAAAGAGGTGGAAATAACTCCCGGCTCTACCCTTACCCAACTGACAGTGCAACTGGAGCTTCCGGTTCAAGGCATCGCTATCGCCGTAAACAACAAAATGATTCCCCGTACCGAATGGGAACGTTTTTCGTTGCACGAGAATGACAATCTGGTAATTATCAAAGCGGCTTGCGGAGGATAGTAAGATGATCAGTCTACAATTTATCACTCACCGGACCGAACGGTATTCTTACTTCGAATCGGCATGTATGGCACTCGAAGGAGGCTGCAAATGGATTCAGTTACGTATGAAGGACGCACCACTCGATGAAGTGGAAGCGGTAGCCTTGCAACTAAAACCGCTCTGCAAAGAGCATGAAGCTATCCTGATTCTGGACGACCACGTCGAACTGGCTAAGAAACTGGAAGTGGACGGTGTGCATCTGGGAAAGAAGGATATGCCTATCGATCAGGCAAGACAGATACTCGGAGAAGCCTTTATCATTGGCGGCACAGCCAATACGTTCGAGGATGTCCTACTGCATTATCGTGCCGGAGCAGATTACCTCGGTATCGGTCCTTTCCGCTTTACAACGACCAAGCAGAATCTGAGCCCTGTTCTGGGCTTGGAAGGCTATGTCTCTATCCTCGCGCAAATGCAGGAGGCACATATCGAGCTGCCGGTAGTAGCTATCGGAGGAATCACTTACGAAGATATTCCCGCCATACTACGCACGGGAGTGAACGGCATTGCCCTATCGGGAACGATTCTCCGGGCAAACGATCCGGTAGAAGAAACAAGAAGGATTTTAAATAACAACTAATTTATAGGATATGGAAAAGTTAGTAATTGCGGGACGTGAATTTAATTCCCGCCTTTTCCTGGGAACAGGAAAATTCAACTCCAACGAAGTAATGGCACAAGCTATTCTGGCATCGGGTACGGAAATGGTAACCGTAGCCATGAAGCGCATCGACATGGACGATAAAGAGGACGATATGCTGAAACATATTATCCACCCACATATCCAGCTATTACCCAACACTTCCGGCGTGCGGGACGCTGAAGAAGCTGTATTTGCTGCACAAATGGCCCGTGAGGCATTCGGTACAAACTGGTTGAAGCTGGAGATTCATCCGGACCCGCGTTATCTGCTCCCCGACTCTATCGAGACACTGAAAGCCACGGAAGAACTTGTCAAATTAGGCTTTGTGGTATTGCCTTATTGTCAGGCAGACCCTGTGCTCTGTAAACGACTGGAAGAAGCAGGTGCGGCTACGGTCATGCCTCTCGGCGCTCCGATCGGCACGAACAAAGGATTGCAAACGAAAGAATTCCTGCAGATTATTATCGAACAGGCGGGAATTCCGGTAGTAGTAGACGCCGGTATCGGCGCTCCTAGCCATGCTGCCGAAGCAATGGAACTGGGTGCATCCGCCGTATTGGTGAATACGGCAATAGCTGTTGCCGGAAACCCGGTAGAAATGGCCAAAGCTTTCAAAGCCGCTACTGAAGCCGGAAGACAGGCTTACGAAGCGGGGCTGGGACTGCAAGCCTTCAATTTTGAAGCAGAAGCAAGCTCACCATTAACTGCATTTCTTGATAAATAAAATTAAAGCGTAGTCGACAACCTGACTACTCAGTTGCTTAAAAAACAATTATGGAACAAAGAATAAAATTTCCCCGCTCCCAAAAAGTATATCTACCCGGCAAACTTTATCCGAATATCCGCGTGGCGATGCGGAAAGTAGAACAAGTGCCCAGTGTCAGTTTCGAAGGAGAAGAAAAAATAGCTACGCCTAATCCGGAAGTATACGTATATGACACCAGCGGTCCGTTCAGTGACACTGAAATGAACATCGACTTAAAGAAAGGACTGCCTCGTATGCGTGAGGAATGGATTGTAAGCCGGGGTGACGTAGAACGTCTACCTGAAATCACTTCGGAATACGGCCGAATGAGAAGGGATGATAAAAGCCTGGACCACCTGCGCTTTGAACATATCGCTCTACCTTATCGTGCCAAAAAAGGAGAAGCTATTACCCAAATGGCGTATGCGAAAAAAGGAATAATCACTCCCGAAATGGAGTATGTAGCTATTCGTGAGAATATGAACTGCGAGGAGTTAGGAATAGAAACACATATTACTCCCGAATTTGTCCGTCAGGAAATCGCAGCCGGACGTGCCATATTACCCGCCAATATCAATCATCCCGAAGCTGAGCCTATGATTATCGGCCGCAATTTCCTGGTGAAAATCAATACGAACATAGGTAATTCCGCCACTACTTCAAGTATTGATGAAGAAGTAGAGAAAGCATTGTGGAGCTGCAAATGGGGCGGAGACACACTAATGGATCTCTCGACAGGAGAAAATATCCACGAAACACGTGAATGGATTATCCGTAACTGCCCTGTGCCGGTCGGCACCGTACCTATCTACCAGGCTCTTGAAAAGGTGAACGGTGTAGTGGAAGACCTGAATTGGGAAATCTACCGTGACACCCTCATCGAACAATGCGAGCAAGGAGTGGATTACTTCACGATTCATGCAGGTATCCGTCGCCATAACGTACACCTCGCCGACAAACGTTTATGCGGTATTGTCAGCCGTGGAGGAAGTATTATGAGCAAATGGTGTCTGATGCATGACCGCGAAAGTTTCCTATATGAACACTTCGACGATATCTGCGATATTCTGGCTCAATATGACGTTGCGGTGTCTTTGGGTGACGGACTTCGTCCGGGCTCTATCCACGATGCCAACGATGAAGCGCAGTTCGCCGAGCTGGACACTATGGGCGAGTTGGTGCTCCGCGCCTGGGACAAGAATGTGCAAGCCTTTATCGAAGGTCCCGGACACGTGCCCATGCATAAGATCAAGGAAAATATGGAACGCCAAATCGAAAAATGCCATGATGCGCCGTTCTATACGCTCGGCCCATTGGTCACGGACATCGCTCCGGGATATGACCATATCACCTCCGCTATCGGTGCAGCGCAAATCGGCTGGCTCGGAACGGCTATGCTGTGCTATGTTACTCCAAAGGAACATCTCGCCCTGCCGGACAAGGAGGACGTACGTGTAGGGGTCATTACTTATAAAATAGCTGCACATGCCGCCGACCTGGCTAAAGGGCATCCGGGAGCACAGGTACGTGACAATGCGCTAAGCAAAGCCCGCTATGAGTTCCGCTGGAAGGACCAGTTCGACCTGTCACTTGATCCGGAACGGGCACAGACCTATTTCCGTGCAGGACATCATATCGACGGAGAATACTGTACCATGTGCGGACCGAACTTCTGTGCTATGAGACTATCACGTGATTTAAAGAAAAACAAGAAATAACTCTAACAATATGTTCTCAGACGAATTAGAAAAAATATCCTGGGAAGAGACGACAAAAGCCATCTATTCCAAGACAAATGCCGATGTACGCCGGGCTTTAGGCAAATCCGGGCATCTGGACGTCAATGATTTTATGGCACTCATTTCGCCCGCCGCTACTCCTTATCTGGAAGTTATGGCACGGCTCAGCCAGAAATATACCATGGAACGGTTCGGCAAGACAATCTCCATGTTCGTGCCGCTTTACATCACCAATTCATGTACCAATTCTTGTGTGTACTGCGGTTTCCATATCAGTAATCCGATGAAAAGGACCATACTGACGGAGGAAGAAATCATCAACGAATACAAAGCTATCAAACGACTGGCACCCTTCGAGAATCTTCTGCTTGTTACGGGTGAAAATCCTGCTGCTGCAGGTGTCCCTTACATTGCCCGTGCACTGGATCTGGCAAAGCCTTACTTCAGCAACCTGCAAATTGAAGTAATGCCTCTTAAAACAGAAGAATACAAGGAACTGACGAACCACGGATTGAACGGAGTGATCTGCTTCCAGGAGACTTACAACAAGGCGAACTACAAAATTTATCACCCGAGAGGAATGAAATCCAAATTCGAATGGCGCGTCAACGGTTTCGACCGTATGGGGCAGGCAGGAGTACACAAAATCGGTATGGGAGTTTTAATCGGACTGGAAGAATGGCGCACGGATGTAACCATGTTGGCCTATCATCTCCGTTACTTGCAAAAGCATTATTGGAAGACAAAATATAGCGTTAACTTCCCACGTATGCGTCCGTCCGAAAACGGAGGGTTCCAACCAAATGTTATCATGAACGACCGGGAACTTGCCCAACTGACGTTTGCCATGCGAATCTTCGATCACGATGTAGATATCTCCTACTCTACCCGTGAAAGTGCGGAAATCCGTAACCACATGGCAACTCTGGGTGTGACGACCATGAGTGCGGAAAGCAAAACCGAACCGGGCGGATATTATAGTTATCCGCAAACGCTGGAGCAGTTTCATGTGAGCGATGAACGGAAAGCGGTAGAAGTAGAACGTGACCTGAAAAAACTGGGACGTGAACCGGTATGGAAAGACTGGGACCAGGCTTTTGACTTTAAAAGATAAAAACGGATGCGATACGACAGACAAATGATACTCCCCGAAATCGGAGAAGAAGGTCAGCTTAAGCTGAAAAAAGCAAAAGTACTCATCGTAGGTGTGGGAGGGCTGGGCTCTCCCATTGCCCTCTATCTGGCAGGAGCAGGCGTAGGCTGCATCGGACTGGTAGACGACGACCGGGTAAGTATCAGCAACTTGCAACGGCAAGTGCTCTATTCCGAGAACGAACTGGATAAACCGAAAGCTGTATGTGCCGCAGAAAGACTTTCCGCACTAAACAGCGGAATCAGTATCCTGCCCTATTCCACCCGGCTGACAGAGGAAAATGCCGGCAATATCATCCGCAAATATGATATCGTAGTAGACGGATGCGATAATTTCGCCACACGCTATCTGATTAACGATATCTGCATTGAACAAAGGAAGCCGTACGTATATGGTGCCATCTGTGGTTTTGAAGGTCAGGTTTCGGTATTTAATTACGGAGAGATGAAAAAGAGCTATCGTGACCTCTATCCCAATGAAGAGGAAATGAAGCGAATGCCACCTCCCCCTAAAGGAGTAATAGGAGTCACTCCCGCCGTCGTAGGAAGCATTGAAGCAACGGAGGTACTGAAAATAATTTGTGGATTCGGTGATATTTTAACTGGTAAACTATGGACGATTGACCTGCGGACATTGCAATCTAACAAATTTTCACTATAAACGTTGGTTTCTGACATGGTTAATTATTAACTTTGCTAAACAATTCAATTTAGCAGAAAGAAATGAAACTAATTGTAGTTACCACCCCTACCTTCTTCGTTGAAGAAGATAAGATTATTACTGCTCTTTTCGAAGAGGGTCTGGATATTCTACATCTCAGAAAGCCGGAGACTCCAGCTATGTATTCAGAAAGACTACTGACACTTATTCCGGAAAAGTATCACCGCCGCATCGTGACACACGAACATTTTTATCTTAAAGAAGAATTTAATCTAATGGGGATTCATCTGAATGCACGTAATCCCAAAGAACCGCATGATTATGCGGGACATGTCAGTTGTTCCTGTCACTCTGTCGAGGAAGTAAAAAACAAAAAGCATTTTTATGATTATGTTTTTATGAGTCCTATCTACGACAGCATTTCTAAAGTGAATTACTACTCCACATATACCGCCGAAGAACTACGCGATGCACAAAGGACTAAGATTATTGACTCGAAAGTTATGGCATTAGGTGGTATAAACGCAGACAATTTACTGGAAATCAAAGATTTCGGATTTGGAGGAGCAGTAATATTAGGCGATCTTTGGAACAGGTTTGATGCATGTTCCGACCAAGACTATTTGGCTGTGATTGAGCACTTCAAGAAATTAAAGAAGTTAGCCGATTAAAAGAGGAGTTGATATTATTCGGATAAAGCGTAGATACGAAAAAAGCCGCTACAAATTATCTTCATAGCGGCTTTCTTTATTTGCCAATATTCTGTTTTTAGAACTTATATCCTACAACAATAGAAAAGTTCATATTCTTCGGATTGCCCAACTTCTGTACATCTACCAAACCGAATTGTCCATCCAAACCTGCTATGATTCTACCAAATTCCAATGCTACGCCAACACCGAGACCTGCATCAAAACGCTTAAAATCCACACCATCATCACTAAACGTTTTCACACTTTCTCCGGCTATCTTCGTTTTTCCTGCAATACCGCATGCGAAATAAGGACCTGCATTCACTACTAAATTGGTATTATCAGCGACATTGAAACGAGCTGCTCCCATTATCGGCAGTTCCAGATAATAAGCATTGACAGTAAGCGCATCTTTCTTAGCACCTTTACCGGTCAAAAACAAAGAAGGTTGCAATGACCAGGTATCATCAAAGGCATATTCAAAACCTCCGCCAAGTTTGAAACCAACCTTAGCATTCATATCAAGATCACCTGTGTAATTACTGAAGTTCATACCAACTTTTGCATTCCAACCTGTAATTTGTGAAAAGCCCACAACTGAAATCAGGGCAAACAAAACAAACAAAATACTCTTCTTCATAATTTTAAAGTTTTAAATTAATACTTAAAGTCTTTATGACCTCATTGTTTAACAATACAAATGTATGATTGTAATTTGTATTAAACAACTTTTTCGTTAACAAGTGCATAAATTATAGAGTTTATACATAAAGAAAGGGAATTCCCTATTTTGGGGAACTCCCTTTCCTATTTTTTGTTCGATTTTTCTTATCTATCAGAATGCGTAGTGGAAACCGATTGAAAGATCTTCGCTAGTAAGTTTAAGACCGAAAGAATCTCCGGGAGTGTTTACATTTCTGCGGTATCCCAAGAAACCATATTTAGCAATAAAAGAGAAATGATCGTTCAATTTTACAGCAATACCCGGTCTAAAACCAATCTGTCCTGCCTTGCTGGTATCTCCGTCTTTTACCTTCACAAAACCAATGGCAGCAGCTCCGTCCAAGAACAAACGAACGGCATCGTTTTGATAATAAGACCAACGGATATACGGAGCAACAGAGAATGCATTTGTTGATAAGCTTCCGTTATAGTCATGTGAATAATCCAATTCAGCACCTAACGCCCATGTTTCGTTAAAGTTATATCCGATTTCCGGAGCTACTTTAAAAGACGTAGTATTGCCTGTGCTGTTACGCCAAACGTTGAAAGATCCGCCTACGTAAATGTCTTGTGCTTTTACAGCGATAGCTGCCACCATAACAACTATCAATAATAAACCCTTTTTCATCTCATTTTTTTTAAATTAAACAATTAGACCCCACTCAGGTCTGTTTTTCGAGGTGCAAATGTAAAGCTGTTTTTAGGATTAAACAAACATTTAGTTAGTTTTTTATAATAAATACCAAGGATTTCCTCAGAAGCACCGGATATCAAAGCAAAAACAAAGACAAAATAAAATAGGCTGCGAATACTTTCACAAGTATTTACAGCCTATTTCTTTAGATAGTTAAGTACCTAACCAGTGTATTTAGCTATCCCTCAATAGCAGCCTGCGCCGCCGCCAATCTTGCAATAGGCACTCGGAACGGAGAGCAGCTAACGTAGTTCAATCCTACTCTGTGACAGAATTTCACTGAAGAAGGTTCGCCACCGTGCTCACCACAAATACCACATTTCAAGTCCGGACGAATTGCACGGCCTTTTTCTGTTGCCATACGTACCAACTGTCCCACACCATTCTGGTCGAGCACTTGGAACGGGTCTACTTTCAAAATCTTCTTTTCCAGATAAACAGGAAGGAAAGAAGCAATATCGTCACGAGAATAACCGAAGGTCATCTGTGTCAAGTCATTCGTACCGAATGAGAAGAATTCGGCAGAAGAAGCAATACGGTCTGCAGTTAACGCAGCACGCGGGATTTCGATCATTGTACCTACTTTAAAGTCAATGCTGTCTCCCAGTTCCTCAAACAACTTCGCTGCTTCCGTGCGAATCACATTTTCCTGTTCCTTAAATTCATATAAGATACCAGTCAACGGAACCATGATTTCAGGATGTGTTTCTACACCTTCTTTCTTCAATTCCAATGCAGCACCCAAGATAGCACGTGTCTGCATCTGAGTGATTTCAGGATAAGTATTTCCCAGACGGCAACCACGGTGACCCAACATCGGGTTATGTTCACACAGAGACTCTACACGCTGCTGGATATATTGCAGGCTTACACCCATTGTATCCGCCATTTCCTGTTGTCCTTTCAGATCGTGAGGAACAAACTCATGCAAAGGAGGATCGAGCAGACGCACTGTCACCGGACAACCTGCCATTGCCTTAAAGATACCCTTAAAATCGGCCTGTTGATACGGCAGAATCTTAGCCAATGCCTTACGGCGTCCTTCCGCATCTTCTGCCAAGATCATTTCGCGCATTGCCTTGATCTTTTCCCCTTCAAAGAACATGTGTTCCGTACGGCAAAGACCGATACCCACAGCGCCGAAATTACGTGCTACTTCCGCATCATGAGGAGTATCCGCATTCGTACGCACTTGCAAACGGGTATATTTATCAGCAAGCGTCATCAATTCGGCAAAGTCACCGGAAAGCTCGGCAGCTTTCGTTTCTACTTTACCATTATATACTACACCCGTACTTCCGTTCAAAGAGATGTAATCACCTTCTTTCAGAACAACACCGTCAATTTCTACGGTACGAGCCTTATAATCAATATTCAAAGCACCTGCACCTGATACACAGCATTTACCCATACCACGAGCTACCACAGCAGCATGAGAAGTCATACCACCACGAG
>CAUHML010000026.1 GCA_959606905.1 uncultured Bacteroides sp.
ATTAGATTTAAGGTTAACAAAGGTTGGAGCAAGGCGTTGCTCCTTTTTTTATGTTCGTACCTCACTTCCCACTAAATAATATTGATTTAATAAAAAAACAAGTTACCATGAACATCGACTTTATCACGCTTACCAAAGACAATATAGAAAAAGAACATATCTGCTGCGCTTTCTCGGATAAGAAATGTCAGGAAAGTTATAACCTGAAAAAGGAATGGCTGAAGAGGCAATTTGAAAACGGGTATGTTTTTCGCCGTTTGAATGAGCGTGCGAAAGTATTTATCGAATATGGTCCGGCCGAAAACGGATGGGTTCCTGTGAAGGCTGATAATTATCTGTTGATAAACTGCTTTTGGGTAGCCGGGCAATATAAAGGAAAAGGGTATGCGAAAGCTCTGCTCCAAACTGCGATAGATGATGCCTTGCAGCAAGGCAAGGACGGTTTGGTGACTGTGGTAGGAACAAAGAAGTTTCATTTTATGAGTGATACCAAATGGCTGTTGAGACAAGGATTTGTTGCTTGCGAACAGCTTCCGACTGGATTTAGTCTGTTAGTGAAGAAATTGAATGTTGATGCTCCGAATCCGACGTTTAATGAATCTGCACGAATAGGAGAGTGCCCTGATAAAAAGGGTATCACTGTTTATTTCTCCAACCGTTGTCCGTTTGCAGAATTTCATGTGATGAGTTCTTTGAAGGAAACCGCCGCCAAAAGAAATCTTCCTTTGACGATTATAAAACTGGAGACAATGGAGCAGGTACAGGCTGCACCTACTCCGGCTACGATATTCAGCTTGTTTTATGAAGGAAAGTTTGTCACAACGGATATCAGTGCTTGTATGGATAGCCGTTTTGATAAAGCGATAGCAGGGAAATAAGCTAATTCAGTCTCAATTCATACAGACATGCCTGTACTTCTTCCGGACTACCGGTATGTTTACCTTCGTCGTCGGATAGCTTGATACATTCCCGCCATTCCTGATTGACGTTCATCTTGCATTGTGTCAGTTTCATAACGATGTTTGAAGGTTCGAATCCGGTATCATTGGTGAGATTTGTCCCGATGCCGAAGGAACAGCGGATTTTGTTCCTGCAATATTCCTGAATCTCCAGTGCTTTTGTGAAATCGAGAGCATTGCTGAAAACGATAGTCTTGGTAGTCGCGTCAATTCCCAGTTCTTTGTAACGGGATATCAGACTGTCTATAAACCTGAATTCATTGCCGGAATCGCAGCGGACACCGTCAAACAGTTTCGCCTGTTTGCGGCTGAGATTGCTGAGGAAGATACCGGAAGTATAAGTATCGGATAAGGCAATGCCCAAATCACCGTCATAAACATTCACCCAGTTTTCGAGCGCCATGTAGTTGGCGTGTTTATATCCGAATTGCGCTCCATGAAACATGAACCACTCATGCGGGTGAGTACCCATCATTTTCATGTCGTACTTCATTGCAAAATAGCAGTTGGAAGTGCCTGTGCAATACTGCGCCGTTTCTTTTAATTTTCTGATAACCGTTTCCTGTACATGGACAGAAAATCTCCGCCGCGTACCGAACTCCGAGAAACGTAACCGATGTTGATTGGACAGTTCTACTTTCTCCGATAATTTGCATAAGATTTCGTCCATATCGGCTACATTGCCGAAGAACTGGTTCTTTATTTCGGATACAATGGCAAGTAAAGGTACTTCATACAGGGTAGCTTTATAGAGGAAATCACTGACTTCGATGTGAAGATGATGTGCTTCGTCCAAATGTATCTTGATTTTATCCGGATGAAAGCGGAAAGATGACAGCCATTCCCAATAAACTCTCGGAAGGAACCGGCAATTTTGTGTCATGTATTCCAGTTCTTCTTCTGTAAGTCTCAATCGGCTTAGCTTATCAATTTCATTTTTAAGTCTTTCCAGAAATTCTTCAGTATATTCTGTCTCATTTCTATCATGGAAGCTGAATTTCCCCATTGCATAGGGAAATAGTTTGATATAAGCGTACGATGTGGTAAACTTATAGAGATCTGTATCCAGTAGCGTTCTAACAATCATGCCGTCCGTTCTTTATATTAAAAACGTTGTAAAGTTAGTATTTGTTGAACGAAACTATTGTTTGATTGTCGATATTTCTTTCTTTTAATGATATTTGTTATCTGTCTGTTGTATACATTGTGACGAAGGATAACAGAATAAAGATGAATGTTGGCTTTTTCATAATGAGTATAATGTAGATTAATATATGCTGTTCGGATACCGTCAAACGCTATGCTTGTGCCACCCCATTGTCACAACAGTGCCAACGTGCTGTCACAACTGTGACATAGGCATGGCACGACTGTGCCAACGGGGTGGTAGAAGTGTGGCACAGCAAAGTTTAATTTTGATGATATATGTAATCCTGTTATTGGATATATATCATTATGTTTTTAATGATATGTAGTGCAGTTGTGGGCAAAGAAGTGTCCTCTGTTATATCCGTAGCTTCCCTCCGGGCTGCTATATCCGATTGACTTAGCTGCAAATACCTTATCACCGAAAGTTAAAATCATCTTTGCTGCATAGACGGGGCAGGCTGTCCGTTTGTACTTAACTACTTGAGGCGTGCGATGTACCGTTCGATATTGTTTTATGATAATTCCACGGTTGGATTATGAGTGGTCAGTCCGCCGTCTACGACGATTGTTTGTCCGGTGATATACCGGGCGTCATTCGAGGCGAGAAAGGCAATGGTAGCTGCCACATCTTCCGGTTCACCCAAATAAGGCGTGGCGCATTGTCCCAAAAAGATGTTGCGGACGTCCTCATTCAGATTATCCAGAGCGGCGGGAGTCATTATCAGTCCGGGTGCTACGGCGTTGCAACGGATATTCTTCTTGCCCAGTTGGGTGGCGATATATTTAGTCAGGTTGATGACACCTGCTTTGCTGGCTCCGTATAAAGTTCCGTTGGCGTCGGCAGTCATTCCGCTGATAGATGCCACGTTTACGATATTTCCGCCGCCGTGCGCCACCATGATAGGAATCACTTGTTGGGAGAGATACATGGTGCAGCAGAGGTTCAGGTGAAATACTTCATCGAAGTAGTTAATATCCAGTTTCTCGATACCCAAGTCACGTTTTGGGTCGGTTCCGCCTACGTTGTTAATCAATATGTCCACTTGTCCGTACTCTTTCATTGCAAAGTCAATCAGCTCTTTGCAGCTTTGCAGTTCGGTAGCGGAGAAATAAATGGGACGTACGTCAGCCCCCGATTGAGTGAGTTCGGCAGCAAGTTGCTCCGCTTTTTCTTTGGAGTGGTCGGCAATGACTACTTTACCGCCTTCAGAAACAATACGGCGTGTGGTTGCTTCGCCAATGCCGCCGGCAGCACCGGTGATGATGACTGCCTTATTTTCGAATCTATTCATATAATGAGAATTTGATGGTTACCTTCTATCCTAAACAAGCGGGTGGAGGATTTGTTACTTACCTTAAACTCTCTTTAATAGGATTCGATAACCAGTTTGAAAACTTTTGCATCTCTCTTAGTTTTTCGATCCTATATATTTAAGAAAACTGTTAAATGTTAACGTTGTTCTGTTTATATGTTAATCGGATTCCGATTCTATTAAACCATGTTATAAGATACCCCGTTTTGCCCGATAAATTTGGAGATAAGCCGAAAGTCCGTATCTTTGTACTGTGTTTTTCATAGTATTAGATTTAAGGTTAACAAAAGATTGGCTGTCTGGGATAGATAGCCTTTTTTTATGCCCTTAAATTTGAGCGAACATTGAAAATAATGAGTGTTGGTTATTCTTCAGGCTTTTCGTTTCCCAGATTGTGAATGAATATGTTAAATGTTAACGTGTAAAGTCTGAAATGTTAATGCGATTCGGCGAGTATTAAACCGTGTTATATTATTGCTTGTTTGGGAGCTGAAATTTGCTATTTATGTGGAAGTTAGTACCTTTGTACTGTGTTTTTTTCATAAGTATTAGATTTAAGGTTAACAAAAGATTGGTTGCTCGCGATGAGTAGCCATTTTTTGTTTTTATACCTTTTTGATTGTTTATTCCTTAATCATTGTCGATAATATCTGGGATTTTCCTGTTTTTTTTTAACTTATCCGATATGTATTGTTTGGTTATAACAAAAAACGATTTTTATTGTTATAGTACGAAAGACTTAATAAACTGAACATTATGAAGAAAAGAATCTTGTTGTTAGGGGCACTTGTAGGTGCTTTCTTGTTGGTTTCTTGTTCGGGAGGGAACAAGAAGCAGGTTGCGTCCTCGGCTACTCCTGAAGAGTTGGACGACGCCAGTAAAGTGATAAACTATTATCATACATCACTCATTGTTTTGAGGCATGTAGCTAATGCAAAAGATATAAATGCGGTATTGGGGTATATGGAGCAGACGGGAAAAGTGCCCGAAGTAGCTCCGATTGCGCCGCCGGAAGTCTCGGTCAGGGATACTGCGGAACTGATGAATCCGGGTGTCTACTTCAATGATGAAGTCCGTCAGAATCTGATACAGAATTACAGGGGATTATTTACTTCGAGAGCACAGTTCTACGCTAACTTTGATAAATTCCTGTCTTACCGGAAGGATAACAAAAAGGCGGAAACCACTAAACTTTTGGAAGAGAACTATCAATTGAGCATAGCGATATCCGAATACAAACAAGTGATTTTCGATATATTAAGCCCTCTGACTGAACAGGCGGAAAAGGAACTTCTCGCCGACGAGCCGTTGAAAGACCAGATAATGGCTATGCGTAAAATGTCGGGCACCGTACAAAGCATCATGAACCTCTACTCCCGTAAACACGTAATGGACGGTATGCGGATTGACGTGAAAATGGCAGAATTGAAAAAGGAACTGGAAGCCGCAAAGAAACTTCCTGCCGTTACCGGTTATGACGAAGAATTGAAAAACTATCAGAGTTTCCTCTCTTCCGTAGAATCCTTTATGAAGGATATGCAGAAAGCCAGAGATAAAGGCGCTTACTCGGACGCAGATTACAATGCAATGTCCGATGCCTACGAATACGGGCTTTCCGTTATCTAAAGAAAAAGTTTCCTGCTATCCTGCCACCATTGGCACGATAGCGGGAATTATTGTTAATAATATTTATATCCTATATAAATCAGCTGCAGTCTTGAATTCGTTCAAGACTTTTTTATTTTCTTTCCCATAACTTTGCTGCCATAAGACTAAACTATTTTATGAAATAGGAAAAGATAACCAAACCCTGTATGTTATGAAGAATCTGCAATTAACTAAACTAGGCTTTTTACTTTTTCTCGTCCTGTTGTGTGGATGTAGCGACAGCTTTGTTATTGACACTCCTGCCGAGGCGGGTAATTCTTACGAGTCCGATGTCCATGTCCTGAATAAATTCGTAGATATCAGCGAACCGGTTCAGAAGTATTACATTAATCCGAACAAGAAAAGCACCGTTCTGTCTTACATCACGAATTCCGACCTTGAAGAACTGAACGCAGTGAATTCCCTAAGTGCATCGAGGTACGAAAAAAGTCTGTTTCGGCTGAATGAAAAAATTTCGCAAGCTATTTCTTCTCATACGGTGGACTATGTAGTGATGTGTACAAGTAGCCAGATATTCGTAGACCGGATTAATGATGATTCACCTATCGAACTGAAAAGTGCCGGTTTCACAACTCTGTCGGATAATCTGGTCGTTTCCTTACTGGATATTTCATCAGAGGAAATGTCTTCAAGAGAAATTTATTCGGGGAATCTGGTGCAGACGGGACTCGAACTGAATCCGTCTCTGTATGCGATGGATCACTGGATATTCCGCATACGATGTGAGGTGGGCGAACCGACAGATAGAAAAACGGCCTGGGTGCTTTTCTGCGGAGTTGGTTATTTCAGTGCCGCTTCTTTCAATTGGCTTGTGCTCGATTCTTATGATAACCGGATTTCTTGGAACTTCACCGGCGAAAGCATGTTGGACGAAACTATGCCTTCAATCGCGCAAATGGTTTTCTTTAAATAAAAGAATGTCCCATTTTTACAATACATTCAAATTATCACTCCTGTTTCCGAGGAGAGGAAGATTATCTGTATGTCGTAATTCTCATTCATCGGGAATGGAATGAGTAAGTTAATGCAGGTGTGCCAAGACGAAACGGCACACCTGCATTTTATTCTTCTTACTTCATTTTATTCCACGGGAATATAAATCTCCGTCAGCAACTCTTCGGGAGCCGTTTTGCACGGGTCGTTCAGATAACGTTCGGCACTGGCTTCGTCGCGCAACGTACATTCCATTTCAGGCAGATATTTTCCGTAAATAGTATCATACACTGCTTGCAGATTGTCATACGACCCTTTATAAAGGAAAATGGCATAACGTCCGGCAGGAAGCGTCTTGAATCCTACGTCGCCTTTAGGCGCTACCTGAACAGGCATTACCATGCATACATCTGTACGCAACTTCTCGGCAGGTGTCACTTTGGGGTCGTCGTGATAGATGCAAAGCGGGCTGAAATCCCCTATTGGCAGGTTTTGTTCTTTGACAAACTGCCACAACCGTCCCCAGGTGCCGCCATAATCATTCAGTTTGTAGTCGCCGGACAGGCGGATATAAATCACATTTCTTGCAGGTACATTTTTAATCTCACTTTTCAGTTCCAATTCCGGTCTGATAATCGCTGGTTTCATAATTACAAAGTTTTTATTGTTTCGATACTCTAAAGGTGAAATCCCATAAAACTGCCTGAATACTTTCGACAATGAAGAGGGGGACGAATATCCGATGCGATAGGCAATATCGGCAATTGGGATATCCGAGTAACGGAGCAGGCGTGCGGCAGCTTCTGTCCGCGTCCGGACAATAAACGTACCAATCGGTTCACCGAGAAATGCTTTCATTATCCGGTGAAAGTAAAAAGGAGAGAAATTAGAAACCTTGGCCAGCGATTTTAAATCAATCTCTTCTCCTAAATGCTGATTGATATATTCCACTACGACATTTACGCACTTTTGATACTCTTCTTTCGTTGTTTTCTTCTGTTGCATAACTTCTTTTGGTATTTCACTTTGCAAAGGTATTGGTAAAAAAGGGAACAGACTTGTCCGATATTGCTTATTTGTAGAATATCTATTTGTTGACGATGCTTTTCTATTTCTTCGTTTGATAATTTATTTTAATATTTCGTGTATTTAAGTATGGTATAAATGTATATAAAATGACCATATTTTTAACCGTTTGCGGTGATATGGATTTTAATGTTTTAAATAATGTCAAAACCTGAAATAAAAAACGCTCTTTTGGTTATAATCTATTACTAAAATCGCTATATTGTAACCAAATTATTAAATAAATAATAGCCATGGATAAAAGAATAGTAGGGACGAACGCCGGAAAGGTCTGGTGTGCCCTAAAGGAAATTGGTGAAATTTCAATACCAGAATTGGCGAGAAGATTAAACCTTAGCGTAGAGAGTACAGCATTGGCTGCTGGTTGGCTGGCAAGAGAGAACAAAATTTGTATTCAACGAAAAAATGGATTGATTGCTTTATCCGATGAAAGCGCCTTTCCTTTCAGTTTTGGATAGTATGGATTTTGTAAATGAACGTCATTGAAGTTTTATTAGCTTGTTGGTAATAAAATGTCAATACGTATGTATAAAAGTGAAAAGAAAAAATGCCGGGGAGTGGATAAATCTGCTCCCCGGTATTTTTTTTCGGGTCAGGCTGCGCACTGGTTGCCGAAGAATTGTCTGGACAGTGAGTTGATAAGCTTGTTTTTATCTGTGGTGTGCACAGATAACGTGAAGCAGTGGTCGCTTCCCCCATAAGAAATGAGAGATACGGGAATGTCCTTGATAGTGTCCATGATGTGGCTTTCTACCTGGGTGCGTTTCCAGTGAAGTGAGCCGATGATGTGTATCACGGACATATTTTCGTCTATGACCATTTCGGCATACTTATGCAGTTCCCTTTGGACTATTCGCAGGGTATCACTGCTGGCTGTCAGCATCATGGAGATAGATACGTTGGATGAGGCCATTGAAACGACGTTTATTTGATATTTGTTGATGACTTCCAGTAGTTTCCCCATTAGCAGATAGCCGGGCAATACGTTTAATGACGTAAAGCGTACAAAGGTGGCCGAGTCCTGCGAAAGTATTGCTTTGACACTGTCTCCTGTGTCATGAGAGGAGATATAGAGCCGTTCGGTTGTCAGGTCGTGGATATCTGTCAGGCGGATAGCCATGTTGGAGCGTGCCGCAAGGGTGATGCAGTCTGTGTAGAGTAGGTAAACTCCGCTGTTAATCAGTTGTTCGGCTTCCGTATAGGTCAGTGAGTGCTGCTCTCTCCGGCAGTTCCGGTTTGCATAGATATGATTGATTTGGGTGGATAAGACTATTTCGTCCGCTTGAAAAATGGTAGCGAGTACTGTTGCGTAGTAGTCGTTACGCCTTTCGCTCATGAAGTCTATTTCACCATATACATTCTTACAGATAGAGAGCGGGGCGACAAAAATGTCGACATCTTGGTTTTCGTCAATATATTGACGGACAGTTTCCTGGATATAGGGGATATCCGGTTTTCTTTCCAGGTTGATTTGCATAAATTTACCGGCATCCAGCGTTTGGGCACGAAATCCCTGTTGGCGCAAGCTGTAAGTGAATAAATCACTGGACAGTCCGTATATTTCAGCTTTTATTGTTTTATCAATCAGTAAATCAGCTTTGTCCTCTACCAATGCATGTATCTTCTTTATGCACTCCCGGATACGGATTTTCATATCCTGATTCAATTGCGGTTCTGTGATGAGATGATTGGTCAGGCTATAACAATATTCTTCGATAGCATTAACTGTGGTATGAGAAACTTCGTCTTCTTCGTGGAACCAACTGGCGGAGATAGCCTGCATCCATTCTTGCAACTGTGTCAATACAGGAAGTACGGCTACATAAGGGTGTTCCTGCCGGATACAGTTGATAACTTGCTTGATATCATCTTCATCTTTAATTTTTTCAAATTTGCAAACTTTCATCGTTGTCTGGTTATTTATTGGTTGTTACTCTTTTCAAAATGATATGCCTTTTTTCAAAAGGGAATGATTGGATAGCATCATTCTTTTGCTTTGGAATAGGGTATATCTTTATAAATCAATTTATTAATCTTGTAATTAATACCTTTAAAGTATTTCCTTACTATAAATAATCTGCCAATACCGTACCACATTGGGATATGAAGTAAGATTTGCTATCTTTGTAGCGTAATTGTAATTGATTGATAAACTAACGATATTCATCTATTTATGAAACTCTGTATATAGCTGCACTCAACAAATAGCATACTTTTTTAATAAGGCTATTCAGCTATCCGACAGGCAACTTTCCGTCTGCCGTAAAGTTCTTAAATTGGGTTATGCCGTGGGACTTTCATTGATAGTTCTGTTTGCACTTTCAATACTAGATACATTCTCAAAATGACTGAAGATATAAAGAATAAACTTTTGATGTGTGCGGAGATTTACCATTGCGCAGACTTTATTACAAGCGACCCGGTACAATTCCCTCATCGCTATACGCTGAAACAGGATATTGAAATCAGTGGCTTGTTGACCGCGATTATGAGTTTCGGCAATCGCAAACAGATATTGAAGAAAGCAGACGAACTGCACAGGCTGATGGGAGATTCGCCTTATCAGTATGTGCTGTCCCGCCAGTGGGAGGTCGATTTCCCTTCGGGAGTAACCAATAGCTTTTATCGTATGCTGTCATATGCCGACTTTTATGGATACTTCCGGCGATTATATGCAGCCTATACACAGTTTGAAAGCTTGGAAGAAACTTTGAATGCGTACTCAGGGATACCTATGGAAAAGTTGTGCTCATTCCTTGAAGTATCCGCTAAAAGTCCTCAAAAGAAACTCAATATGTTTTTGCGTTGGATGATTCGCCGGGATTCGGCAGTTGATTTTGGAATTTGGAAGAGCTTTGACCGCAAAGAACTGATTGTTCCTTTGGATACACACGTCTGCCGGGTAGCCCATTATTTCAAGTTGACGGATACAGAAACCTTCTCTTTGAAAAATGCCCGTCAGATAACGGCAGCATTGGCTGAGGTTTTCCCGGATGACCCTTGCCTGGGCGATTTCGCCTTGTTCGGCTTAGGGGTGAATGGGGAGATTTAATACATGACCTGATAAAATGAAATTTTCGATTATAACCGGAAAAGTTGACATAAAACCAACTTTTTTCGGTTATAATCGAAAAATCAGAGAATTATTAAAATGCTGTTATTTTGTTTGTGAAATCCTTCCAACCATTTGCATTCTTGTATTTCTCCACAGATTCGGCAGGAACACGAATGACTGTGATATCGTCCGGAAATCCGTACCATACTTTTTCAAATACCTGTGGAGGTGTTATCCCTTCTACCATTACTTCCTTAATACCTGTATTATTGAAAGCTGAAAAATTAATCTGTGTGACGTTTGCCGGAATGGTTAATTGAGTCACTTTTCTATTACCGCCCAATAGTCCTTGTCCCAAAATCCGGATACTTTTAGAAATTTCAAAGCGAGTTAATTTCGGACATCCTTCAAGGCAGTAGGGGTGAATCATAGCTTCGGAATCTTCATTGAGAACAGTTCCGTAGGTGGTCACTTCCGTCAATTCCGGGCAGTAATAAAAGGCTCTTTGCGCTATGGTTGTAACGCCATTCGGTAATTTCACAGTGGTAATGCCACTTTCCCGGAATGCTTCCAATCCGATTGTTCTTACATTCTCCGGAATCTCAATCGTTTTCAATTGAGACGTCTTAAGGAATGCCTGTGCTCCGATTTCTCTCAGGGTCGCAGGCAGCAGCACCTCTTCAACGCCCGCATATACAAAAGTGCTGGCAGGAAGTTTGGTGAGTTTCGTCCGGCTTAGATCTGCTTTTTTCAAGTTCCGGCAATAGTAGAAAATATTTTCCTCAAGTTGTTCCAGAGTCGTCGGGAATACAACTTCCTGAACGGTTGAATTGAAGAAAGCCATATCTCCGATAGATTGCAGCCCTTCGTTGAGCACCACCTTGTTTATTTGACTACCTCTGAAAGCAGCTTTTGGAATTGACTTCACACTATTGGGAAGTATGATTTCATTATGCCCTTTCAATACTTCCGTCAATACTCCATTTTCTACACGGACAGGAGAAATCTGCACGGAGAAACTTTTCTGTTTACCCTCTATCGTTATGGTTACTTCCTGTTTATCAACAGGGGCAGATGATGAGAAACCACTGAGCTGTTCCGGGGTAACCTTCACAGGTCGTTGTTTCCCGTCATCATACTTGCCTGTCACGTTAAGGCCGGTTAAGTCTATATTCTCTCCTAATGCATAAATCGTTTTTGCGGGTAATTGTTCTATGGAGAAATCCTCTAGTAAAGCTCCTACGGGTTCAGCAGGATTTTCTGCCGAAGGTGAATCTTTCTTATATTCGTCATTTTCGGTGCTGCAACTTAATAATATTGCTCCCAGAACCATTTGCAGGCAAAGTGCTGTAATTATATGAGGTCTAGTTTGTTTCATATGATAAAAGTTTAGTTAGGGAATTGGGTTAAACGTATGTCTACCTTTACGACTTTTCCGGCTTCTACGGTTTTGCCGGAAGACCATATCTGGTAGTTGTCAGGGCCACCCCCTTCTTGTACCACGAATGTCAGGAACCGTTGCGACTGCGTTGTGAACCATTCCTCTCGTGGCAATACAAAGGTTACTATGCCACTTTCGTTTGTCTGGGCAATTGCAGTTGGCAAGGTTAAATTATCTTTTTCAAAAATCTTATAATCCTTTTCATTATACATTTTTACGGGAACGCCCGTTGCAATTTTTCCATTCTCATCATAAACGGATACCACTACTTTTGCTTCTTTCATTTCTTCGTTTCCTTTTTCGCATGCTACCATGAAAAGCATGGCGCTTAATAGAATAACAATCTTCTTCATAATCTTTTCTTTTTTCTAATTTTTCGAATGCAAAAGTAATAAGATTGCATCAAATTCGGGTTGTGATGCAATCTCGCAAATCTAACAATTTGATTTAAAGTGTATTGATATTCAATGGATTATGAAAGATGTATTCTAAGATTTCTAACACAGGTCTAACACCTATCCGAAAAGTGCTAAAAACAACTCCTTATTGGCTGTTTCTGCCGATTTGATACGTGATTTGAGCCGTGACTTGCGAGCATATACATTAGCTACCGTATCTTTCATAAATAAACTGATTACTTGTGGCGAGAAACCTACAAAAATATAACAAAGCAGCCGTATGTCGGCTTCTTTCATTGCCGGAAAATCATTCCGCAGCTTCTCCATAGCATTATCATGGCAGGTATTTACGATAAGTTCCAGCTCTTGCAACAGTTCATTGTTCTCTGCAAAATCGGTGATAATCTGTTTCACTTCGTGGAACATGGCAGCCTGTTGTGATGCAGTGTTCTCACGTTCATAGTAAGTCTTTCCCAGTTTGTCAATGATGTCAAAGCGTGAAGCTATCAAACCTTTTAAATGGTTTTCCGCATTGCGCTGTCCTTCCATGTGTTCCGTCAGGGTTTTGTATTGGGAGTTGGCTTCTTCCGCCAATAGCAGGTAGTGGTCGGTACGTTCGCGTTGCAGGCGCAGACGTTGACGGATGATATAGTATGCTACCCCTAATATCAGAAAAATTACGCTTGCTACGGCAATCTCCCAAATAGTACGGTTCTTCATCCGGTATTCGGCAAAATTGGAGCGTTCCTTGAAATAGTCACGTTCCACCATACCAGCGGAGAATTGCATATTCGAGCGTGTCAGAGAGTCAGTCAGATAGATATAATGATGTATCTTCTCAGTTGCTTTCTCGAAGTTTCTGGCCTGCGCTTCAATCCGATAAGCGGTGTATTGCAGGTCTGCCATGTCACGTATATCGGTGGAATGTGTTTCTGCAAGTGCCAGATAGTAGCGTGCGCTGTCTATACGGTTTTTCAGTAGATTCACATCTACTAACGTATGATATCCGTAGAGCGTATCTTGCCGGGCAGAAAGTTCGATACGTTGCAGCAGGTCATGAGGAATTTGTTTCTTGCCTGACACTACATAGAGAGAAGCAAGATTGGTGAGACTGGCTTTGGCTAACTTATCGTACTTGTGTTCATCGGCCAAATCGAGTGCGGCAGAATAGAGCCGCATGGCTTTCTCCATATCTTTCGAATTGAAAGTTGCGGCTGCCATATCGAGAGTTGCTTCTGTTTCTTCGCGAGTGTTATCAGACTGCCGGAAGTTATTGCGAGCTTCACGAAAATAATGATAAGCCCGGCTATAGTTCATCTGGTCATAATACACTTCACCGATTTGACTGTATAAAAGCCCCGCATAATAAGGCTCATTGGTATCTTTCAGTTTCTCTTCAACTTTCAGATAAAGGCGTAACGCTCCCGGCTTGTCTCCTGTACGCAGTTTGACTTTTCCCCAATAATAGAGGGTTTTGCATTGACGGCGTAAATCTTTGGGATGATGTTTGTAATACTCCCAAGCCCGACGAATCAGCGAATCATTTGTTGCTTTGATATGATTCTTGTCTAAAGCCTCTGAATAAAGCAACGCATACTTGGCCTGTTCAGCCTGGCTACCTTCCGATTTGAGTTGTTGTAATATTGTTAAGGCACTATCCGGCTTATTTTGTATCAGTGCTTCCGCCTCGTCAAGCCGGGAAATCTGTTCTCTGTTATAACATCCTGTAAAAAAGAGAATTGCTAATAGTTCGAGTATAATTCTGCATTTCATGCTGTGAATGTAATAAAAATATTTCGAGTTTAGTATGGAATCGTCATATCTTTATTGTTCTTATGGTGTTTAATTTTACAACGGTAGGAAAATATGTAAGTTTGGAAGAAGCCTTGAATACATATTCACGGTTACCTATTACGAGCCATGCTTTGCCGTTATGGTCTTGCTTCAAAACTTGATGTCGGCTGGTGACACGTATATATTGTTGCCTGGCATTGAGTATACGGAAACTGTAAATGTTGGAATAGTCGTTTCGCTGTTTGAGGGCAGATTGAGCCCGTTTCAACATGGTGTAATCAATGTCAGTAGCAAAAAGGCATTGTTTGGTCCACATTCTTCCCGGGTAATATCGTTTGATTTATTCATGGTGAATGTTTTGAACGTTGATAGTATATTTTGAGAAGATATTTATTTACCAATCAATTTCTTCTATTCCCTTACTACGCAAAAAAGCATTGGCTTTGCTGAAGTGTTTGCAACCGAAGAAACCATATTCGGCAGAACGGGGAGAAGGATGAACGCTGGTCAGTACCAGATGTTTGCTAGTATCTATCAAAGATAGTTTCTCTTTCGCATAATTCCCCCAAAGCATAAATATCAGATTCTCTCGCTTTTCACTAAGTTTCCTGATAACTGCGTCTGTGAAGATTTCCCAGCCCATATTTCGATGAGAACCGGTTTCGTGCGCTCGTACGGTAAGAACTGAGTTTAGCGGGAATACGCCTTGGGCAACCCAGCGATCCAGGTTACCGGAAGCAGGAATTGGTTTTCCCAGGTCTTGATGTATCTCTTTGAATATGTTGTTTAGTGAACCGGGGATAGCTACTCCCTCAGGTACAGAAAAACAGACTCCGTAATATTGTCCGGGATTGGGATAAGGGTCTTGTCCAAGGATAACTACTTTTACTTTTTCGAAGGGACAGGAATTGAATATATGAAAAATCTGATGTCCGAGAGGGAGGACGTGTGCCCGTTTATATTCATCTTTGACGAATGTAACCAACTTATCGAAGTATGGTTTATCAAATTCTTCTTGTAATTGCTGTTTCCAACTTTGTTCTATTCTGACATTCATGAGGTGCCCCTTAATAAGTTATACAAAGACAAAAGTAGATATATTGCGAGAGAATATCAAGAATGAGAGACGAAATTGTGTATTTCACCGATTTAGGGTGAATGGTGTGCTAATAAATGATAATTATCGTCTTTCTTCCGAAAAAGAATGAATATAAACGTATTTTTCTGATTTATTACATTATCTTTGTTCCCAGAGTTTGAGTTACGAATTATTATTGTGTAGTTCTTCTTTTTAATATATTATTAGCAAGTAGTCCTCTTCTGTAATTATCCTCCTCACTCCAAAATAGTATTTATTTTAATAAAATTTTTAGATGAACATTTACATTTCAGGTTTAAGTTATGGCACAAATGATGCTGACTTAACAAATTTATTTGCAGAGTTTGGAGAAGTATCTTCTGCTAAGGTTATTTTTGATAGAGAATCTGGTAGATCCAGAGGATTTGCTTTCGTAGAAATGCCGAATGATACAGAAGGACAAAAAGCAATTGACGAATTGAATGGCGTTGAATATGACCAGAAGGTTATTTCAGTAAGCGTTGCACGCCCTCGCACTGAAAGACCGTCTCACGGTGGTGGCCGTGGTGGTTATAATAACTCCAGAAGATATTAATACCCGGATAAAAGCAGAAGATTCTGTCTTCTGCTTTTATATATAAATTATTTCCGTTTCATGATTCATCGGGAAATCCCTTTTACAGAGAGTTCGAAAAATCATTTTACATTTAAGTTCTGCTAATTCTGCCTCTTTTGTGTGCAATATCGGAAATTTCTAGTTCTGCACTTTCCATTCTGAAAATAGATTTATTAGACTTTTTTGTAATACAAGCAAGCCTCTGGAAAAAAGAGCAAAGTTTAATAAGTATAATCACAAGTCTATATCAATATTGACTTCGTCGTGAACATTTATATAAGATATGTTTCTGACGGTTTACTTTCAGATATAGCAAAAACAACATTTATGACATTTAAAGAATTAAATATAACCGAGCCGATTTTAAAAGCAATCAAAGAAAAAGGATATACAGTACCGACCCCAATTCAAGAAAAAGCGATTCCTGCCGCATTGGCAAAAAGAGATATATTAGGTTGTGCGCAGACTGGTACAGGAAAGACGGCTTCATTTGCCATTCCTATCATACAACATTTGCAAGTCGTGAGCAAGGAATCTGTCAAGCGTCAGGGTATCAAAGCCTTGATATTGACACCTACCCGTGAACTTGCCCTGCAAATCAGTGAATGCATTGACGATTATTCAAAATATACCCGTGTTCGCCACGGAGTGATCTTCGGTGGTGTAAATCAACGTCCGCAGGTTGATATGTTACGCAAGGGAATTGATATTCTGGTAGCTACTCCGGGACGTCTACTTGATTTGATGAATCAGGGACATATACATCTGGATACTATTCAGTATTTTGTATTGGATGAGGCTGACCGTATGCTTGACATGGGATTTATCCATGATATTAAGCGAATATTGCCGAAACTTCCGAAAGAAAAGCAAACCTTGTTCTTCTCGGCAACAATGCCTGACACCATTGTTACTTTAACCAAATCTCTGTTGAAGAATCCGGTGAAGATTTACATAACACCGAAATCGTCTACTGTGGACTCTATCAATCAGGTTGTGTACTTCGTAGAGAAGAAAGAGAAAAGCCAATTATTAATTTCAATTTTGCAAAAAGCAGAAGATCAATCGGTACTTATCTTCTCGCGTACGAAGCATAATGCCGATAAGATTGTTAAGATATTAGGTAAGGCTGGGATCGGTAGTCAGGCTATACACGGAAATAAGAGTCAGGCGGCAAGACAGTCCGCATTGGGTAATTTTAAGTCGGGGAAAACCCGGGTTATGGTTGCTACTGATATTGCTTCCAGAGGAATCGATATAAGTGAGTTGCCTATGGTTATTAATTATGATCTCCCGGATGTTCCCGAGACGTATGTACATCGTATCGGTCGTACAGGAAGAGCTGGAAATACAGGGACAGCACTTACATTCTGTTCGCAGGAAGAACGTAAACTGGTTAATGATATTCAGAAGTTGACCGGTAAGAAACTCAATAAGGCTAATTTCACTTTTTGAAATTAGCCTCTTACATTATTCATTAAAAATAAGTATAAATTAAATATGATTTCTATGGCAAAATCCATGACAGTAGGTAAACGTGAAAATGAAAAGAAAAGACTCGCTAAACGAGAGGAAAAATTAAAGAAGAAAGAAAGCAAAAAATTGTCGGGAAAAGCGAATAGCTTTGAAGATATGATTGCTTATGTAGATGAGAACGGAATGATAACTTCCACTCCTCCAACGGAAGATATTAAAAAAGAGGAAATAAATCCCGATGAAATAATCATTGCAACTCCCAAAAAGGAAGAGGAAGAACCGGCTATCTTAAGAGGAAGGGTTGAATTTTTTAATGAGGCTAGGGGATTTGGCTTTATTAAAGATCTTAACGGTGTTGAAAAGTATTTCTTCCATGTAAATAATGTTGTTGGCAATATTGTAGAAAACAACATTGTGACATTTGATCTTGAGCGTGGTACGAAAGGTATGAATGCAGTTAATATCTGTCTTGAAAAGCAATAATCCGTTATTAAAGTTTTATTTTGTAATTCGTATAAAGCGGACATGAAAATAAGATCTTTGGGCAATACAAGTTTTGATCTGATATTCGAAACATTTAATAGGACTTTTGCTGCCTATGATACTCGAGAACAGGAACAGTGTGAAAATATCTGATATGCCCAACGAAATTAGATCTGTATCTATCGGAGCATTCGATATGATAGCTGATTTCTGTGATTTAGGGGAATGTTACTGTTGGAAGACGTTTTTCTGACTGATCCCCTTCATCCCACTATTTTGCTATTCTTGGAAAATAAAAATCCCTGAACTTCTTTGAAATTCAGGGATTTACATCGTTTTGCTTTCTCTAAAAGTGGTGCCACCAGGAATCGAACCGGGGACACAAGGATTTTCAGTCCTTTGCTCTACCAACTGAGCTATGGCACCTTGCTTGATTGCGGTTGCAAAGGTAGTGAAACTTTTGGAATCTGCAAGGCTTCCGGTAATAAAAAACACTGATAAAAAGTTAGTTTGCTTATTATCAGTGTTATATGAATTGAAAATATTTTTGCTGTTAACCGGAATATTCTATTTATCCTCCTTTAGCGGATTCCAACCTTGGGCTTTCAGTTCGAACTCTTGTCCGTCACGGGTTATCAAGGCACAGCCAAGTTCTGGTTTGGTGATATGTCCGATGAGGCGGATACCCTCCATTTGCGAAACTTTTTCGTGGTCGGCGATAGGTACGGTGAAAAGAAGCTCGTAGTCTTCGCCTCCGTTCATGGCACAAGTTGTTAGGTTCATGTTAAACTCTTCGGCCATGACAGCAGTCTGGTAATCAATGGGGATGTGCTCCTCGTATACGCGACAGCCGGTATTACTCTGTTTGCAGATATGCATTAATTCGGATGATAATCCATCGGAGATGTCCATCATTGAAGTCGGGATGATATTGGCGGCAGCAAGTTTCTCAATGATATCTTTACGGGCTTCCGGCTTAAGTTGGCGTTCCAGTAGATACTCCTTGCCGGAGAAATCCGGTTGGACATCTTTTTCGCCTTTCAGTACAACCTTTTCACGTTCAAGAAGTTGTAGCCCCATATAGGCGGCACCTAGATCCCCGCTGACACAAATCAGGTCGGTTTCTTTGGCTCCATTGCGGTAGACCACTTTATCTTTGTCTGCGTCGCCGATACAAGTAATGCTGATAGCAAGTCCTGTAAGGGAAGAAGTCGTATCACCTCCTACGATATCAACATTATATTGTTGGCAGGCCAGACGGATACCGGCATAAAGATCATCCATGTCCTCTACGCTGAACCGTTTGGAAAGGGCGATAGAAACCGTGATCTGCCGGGGAGTACCGTTCATGGCATAAATGTCGGAAAAGTTGACTACGGCAGCTTTGTATCCCAGATGTTTCAAGGGGACATAAGTCAGGTCGAAATGTACACCCTCCATTAGTAAGTCGGTAGTCACCAATACTTGCTTCTCTGAAGGGTAAGAGAGGACAGCAGCGTCGTCACCTACTCCGTATTTACTGGATTCGTTTTCTAATTTAATTCCCTCGGTGAGGCGGTCAATCAGACCGAACTCACCAAGAGTAGCTATTTCAGTTCTCATAAATCGATTTTAATGTTTAGGCACGGTTGATAAGTTCACGCATGATAGTTGTCATTTTCGGTTGGGCGGCATCGGCTGCTTTCTGGACTTCTTCGTGCGTTACTTCCACGATCTTTCCCTCTACTCCTAAATCTGTGATAACAGAAATACCGAATACCTTAATTCCGCAATGATTGGCAACAATCACTTCGGGAACGGTAGACATACCTACGGCATCGGCACCTAGAATATGGAATAATTTATATTCAGCCGGAGTTTCGAAAGTAGGGCCTTGTGTACCGATGTAAACTCCGTGCTGAACCTTGATGCCTTTTTCTTCGGCAATTTCGTCCGCCTTGCGGATCAGTTCTTTGCTATATGCTTCACTCATATCCGGAAAACGGGGACCGTAAGGGATATTCTTTCCGCGTAGCGGATGTTCGGGGAAGTAGTTGATATGGTCAGTGATAATCATCAGGTCACCGATTTCAAAATCTGCATTCGTCCCGCCACTGGCATTGGATACAAACAAGGTTTTGATACCCAGTTCACGCATCACACGTACGGGGAAAGTAACCTCTTTCATTGAATAACCCTCATAATAGTGAAAACGGCCTTGCATTGCCATAATATCCTTATTGCCCAATTTACCGAAAATCAGCTTGCCGCTATGACCTTCGACGGTAGATATCGGGAAGTTAGGAATATCCGAATACTTTATTTCATACTTCTCGGTGATTTCGTTTGCCAAACTGCCAAGCCCGGTGCCTAGTATAATAGCAGTTTCCGGACTGGTATGCATCTTACCTTTCAGATAAGCTGCGGTTTCTTGTATTTTCTCTAACATAGTCAATAATATGTTGGTTAAATTTATCTTGTTGGTTCTGTAATATTTCTATTTCAATAGGCAGAGCATAGATGAACGGTTTTAATTCCGCATCCAAGCCCGGATGATTGATCAGGCGTGTGGCGTCTTTCTCGGTAGTGATAATCAACCGCCGTTTACCTTTTAACTTGTTGAATCGTTCCCTTATCTGTTGCATATCCTTATGGGTGAAGTCATGGTGATCGCCGAATGAAAGCAAGTCTATTTGCTTCGTACAATCTCCCAGTCTTTCGAGGATAGGGGCAGGAGAGGCAATACCTGTGATTAACAGGATATCAGTATCAGTCAGTAAAGATAACGCAATGCCGCCCTCGTTCGAAAATACGGGTTGCAAGTTACCATACCGGAACGACGAGAAGAATAGCCGCTGATACGGATAAAGGTTCAGCCGTTTCGTGATAATGTTATAATCAATCGGTTTGATATCCTGCGGACATTTAGTGACAATGACAATCTGCGCCCGGTTCTTCCCGCTGACGGGCTCGCGTAAACGTCCGGCCGGAAGTAAGGTGTCATCGCAGAAAAGACGGTGATAATCAGTCAGCAGAATGTTTAATCCCGCTTTTACGTGACGGTGCTGGAAGGCATCGTCGAGCAGGATAACGTCTGTCAAAGGCTCTTTCAGTTTGAGTAGCTTTTCTATTCCGTGGCAACGTTTTTCGTCAACAGCCAGTGTGACGGAAGAGAACTTTGTATACATCTGGTAAGGTTCATCTCCAATTGTTTTTGCCGTACATTGGGGAGTGGCGAGCACATAGCCTTTAGTACGTCGTTTGTACCCCCGGCTGAGGACGGCCACCTGATATTTATCATGAAGTAACTTTATCAGATATTCAGTGTGCGGGGTTTTGCCTGTACCTCCTACGGCAAGGTTGCCGACACAAATAACGGGAACATCGAAACTCTTCGACCGGAAGATTCCCCAGTCAAAGAGCTTGTTTCTCATCACTACCACTGCTCCGTATATCCATGAGACAGGGTATAGCCACTTGTGTATCTTGATAAAGTGTTCGTCCATGCAGTACAGGTTATTTTATATTCAGTTCAAATGGGACACGTGCCTGAATCATGGATTTTTCTTGCAGATTCTTCAACAGATCAAACTGACGGTAGTATTCGCCCAATTTGCTTTTCAGCAATTGTGCTTCTACGTAATTTGTCGGTTTAGTTTCAAACAGAGAGGAGAAAAAATCCTGTTTCGCCGGATAGGAGATAACAGTATAATTTTCAATATCCGCTTTGGCTACGGCGATATCCAATGCTTTGTCAATACCTCCAAGCTCGTCCACCAGACCCAGTTCCTTGGCGGCTTCACCGGTCCACACACGACCTTCGGCGATCTTCTCGATAGCTTCTTTAGTCATGTGGCGTCCTTCGGCGCAACGGCCGATAAATGTATTGTATCCTTCGGTTATCGTCATTTGCAGCAATGCTTTTTCTCCTTCATTGAAAGGACGCATGATATTTCCGAAATCCGAATATTTATTTGTTTTTACTACATCGTAAGTCAAACCGATTTTGTCTGTCAGCCCTTTTACATTCGGTACCATACCGAAAATACCGATAGAACCGGTCAATGTTGTTGGTTCCGCCACAATCGTATCAGCCGCACATGAGATGTAGTAACCACCTGAAGCGGCATAATCGCTCATGGAGACAATAACCGGCTTTTTAGTTTTCAGCTCCTTTACGGCGTGCCAGATTTGTTCGGAAGCAAAAGCGCTTCCGCCCGGAGAGTTAACTCGAAGCACGACTGCCTTCACATCATCATTGTCTTTCAGTTTGCGAAGGTCGCGGCTCACTTTGGAACCTACTATACCTTCATCAGAAGCAGATGAACCGGCATAATCGGTAATTTCTCCGGAAGCATAATAAACAGCTACGATATTGCCACTCTTATCCTTCGGTACATTTTTCCTCACATTGACCATATCGCTCAAGCCAAGCATAGGCAATTGATCGTCCTTGCCTATTTCTACCAGCTCTTTTAGATAGTTACGCACATCATTTCGATAAATCAGCGTATCAGCCAATCCGCATTTTACACTTTCCTCTGCCGGATAGAACATTAGCATACGGTCGGCATAGGCATTCAATGAATCCACCGGGATATAGCGTGAATTGGATACACCTTCAGTCACTTGTCTCCAAATAGAATTGATATAAGCAGTCACTTGTTCTCGGTTGGCGGGGCTCATCTCGGTAGAAATAAACGGTTCCACTGCCGATTTGTATGTTCCTACCTTGAAGATTTGCATTTCTACACCAATTTTTTGCAGCAAATCTTTGTAGAAGACAGGAGCTGCGGCAATGCCACGCCACTCTATCATCCCTTTAGGATTGAGCAGCACTTTGTCGGCTACGCTGGAAAGATAATAAAGTCCCTGGGTGTAAGAGTCTCCATAAGCAATGATAAACTTTCCGCTTTCCTTGAAATCAAGTAGTGCATTACGGATCTCCTGTAAAGAAGCGTATGACGTTCCCAATGAAGAGGCCTGCAAGTAAATTCCTTTAATATTTTCATTCTCTTTTGCTTTTTTGATAGAAGAGAGGATATCGTCCAGACCGTATATATTGGAATCGTCACTGAATAATTGTGATAGAATGTCCAATGGATTCTCTTGCGTGCGTTCGACCAACGTTCCGTTCAGATCGAGCATCATTACCGAATTCTTTTTTACTATTGTCTCCGTATCCGAAGCAGACATGATACCGAACAAGGTCACCATGCTGACAATAAATAATACGATACTTGACAGGATAATACCGGTTACTGTTGCAAGTGTAAATTTCAAGAAATCTTTCATTATGCTTATTGTTTTTTTGAGCCAGCTTATTATTAAGCTAACAAAGATAAATAATTGAGTTGTATTTATCCAATAAGTCGCAAGATTTTTTGTTTTATCACAGTGGAACGATAGATTGCCTTTGGAAATAAACGAATCGTACGGATGTCATGAGAGGGATTTTTTTTATCTTTGTCGCTGTCATTATGCGACATTAATTTAACATTATATTTACTATGAAAAGAAGAATCCCTCTTATGGCTGCTGCTTTGGCAGGTTTATTTTTCTATTCTTCCTGTTCTCCGACAGAAAAAGCGGAAACAAAAGATTATACCCGATACGTTAATACATTCATCGGTGCGGCCGATAATGGGCATACCTTTCCGGGGGCTTGTTATCCTTTCGGAATGATCCAGAGCAGCCCTGTGACGGGTGCAGTCGGCTGGCGCTATTGTTCCGAGTATACCTATCAGGATTCTCTGATTTGGGGATTCACGCAGACGCATCTGAATGGAACAGGATGTATGGACTTGGGTGATATTCTGGTAATGCCTGTTACCGGTACACGTACCCGTGCCTGGGACGCTTATCGCAGTCATTTCCCGAAAGATAAAGAAGCGGCTGCGCCGGGTTACTATACTGTGGAACTTTCCGATCCGCAGGTGAAAGCGGAACTGACGGCTTCTATCCATGCTGCCCTGCATCGATATACCTACAACAAAGCAGACTCCGCTTCTCTGCTGATAGATCTTCAGCATGGTCCTGCCTGGAGGGAAGAACAATATCATTCACACGTGAAGAGTTGTGAGGTGAATTGGGAAGACGCCCAAACGCTGACCGGACATGTCAATAATGCCGTATGGGTGAATCAGGATTATTTCTTTGTGATAAAATTTAATCGTCCTGTTGCAGACTCGCTTTACCTTCCGATGGGAGAGACGGAGAAAGGGAAACGCATTGTTGCTACTTTCGACATACAGCCGGGAGACGAGTTGATGATGAAAGTGGCCCTTTCCACTACGAGCGTAGCCGGAGCCAAGAAGAACTTGGAAGCGGAAATTCCTGCCTGGGACTTTGACGGAGTGAGAGACGCTGCGCATAATGAATGGAATAGTTATCTGAGCCGTATCGAAATAGAGGGTACCGATGATGAAAAGACAAACTTCTATACCAGTTTCTATCATGCTTTGATTCAACCGAATGAGATTTCGGATGTCGATGGTATGTATCGTAACGCTGCCGACTCCGTTGTGAAAGCGGGAACGGGGACTTTTTATTCTACGTTCTCTTTGTGGGATACTTATCGTGCCGCTCATCCTTTCTATACATTGATAATTCCCGAACGTGTCGACGGTTTTGTTAATTCGTTGATAGAACAAGGTGAAGTGCAGGGATTCCTGCCTATCTGGGCATTATGGGGAAAGGAGAACTACTGTATGATAGGTAATCATGGGGTTTCTGTGATTGCCGAGGCCTATCGTAAGGGATTCCGTGGCTTTGACGCGGAGCGTGCTTTCAATATTATAAAGAAGACGCAGACTGTTTCACATCCGTTGAAGTCAAACTGGGAAGTATATACGAAATACGGCTATTTCCCGACCGACCTGATAAAAGCCGAATCGGTGTCTTCCACATTAGAGTCGGTATATGACGATTATGCTGCTGCCGACATGGCACGCCGTATGGGAAAAGAAGAAGATGCGGCGTACTTTGCAAAACGTGCCGATTATTATAAGAACCTCTTTGATACTGAAACCCAGTTTATGCGTCCGCGCAAAGCAGATGGAACATGGAAGGCTCCGTTTAATCCGAGTGCTTTGGGACATTCGGAAAGTATAGGGGGAGATTATACGGAGGGAAATGCATGGCAATATACCTGGCACGTGCAACATGACGTCCCGGGATTAATCCGGCTCTTTGGTGGTGAAAAACCTTTCCTGAATAAATTGGATTCTTTGTTTACCGTTACTTTGGAAGGTGAAGGTCTGGCTGATGTAACAGGATTGATCGGACAATATGCTCACGGCAACGAACCGAGTCATCACGTAACTTATTTATATGCATTAGCCGGTCGTCCGGAGCGTACACAAGAGTTAATCCGTGAGATTTTCGATACTCAATACCGAAACAAACCTGACGGACTTTGCGGAAATGACGATTGTGGTCAGATGTCTGCATGGTATATGTTGAGTGCAATGGGATTTTATCCGGTGAATCCGGTGAGTGGCGAGTATGTATTCGGGGCGCCCCAGTTGCCTGAAATGGTATTGCATTTGGCTGGTGGCAAGACTTTTACTATTATCGCAGAGAACCTGTCGAAAGAGCATAAGTATGTGGATAGCATTACTTTGAATGGTGAACCTTATACGAAGAATACTATCTCTCATGAAGATATTGTCAAGGGAGGAACATTGGTTTATAAGATGAAATAATTCTCAAAGTATTCTCACCGTGATGAGAAAAAATTCTCATTATGGTGAGAACTTTTTCTCATAGCGATAAGAATTTATTCTCACTGTGGTGAGAATAATCCCTTTATTTCTTTAGAAAATTTGTAATTTTTCATATAATTGTTTTTTATTGAATAACGATCTCATTAAGTAGAAACCAGCCTTTTTTTTCTTGCTTGTCTTTGATTGCCAGTTTAATTCCCGGCTGTTGGTCTTTTGTTTGGTCGATGATAGCTATAGCCCATTGATAAGTACCTTTCGGAATATCCGTGAAAGTAACCGGATAAGTATAAGAATGCACTGTGTTATGCAACCAGTCCGAAGGTTCTGCGTTGTCGTCTACCCATGTTTGCACTAGATTCCCTTGTAGGTCAAACAATGCAAAAGCCGGTTTATATTTATAATTCCAGTTGGGTATATTGTTAGGTAGATAACCATTTCCTGTATTTTTCCATTCGTGTGAAATGAGGACTGTCGATTTGGCTTTGGCACGGACTGGCAATGATACGCTGCATGGATATATCCGGTATCCTCCTTGGATAATAAACTTTTCTACCAGGTCATTTGCCCGTTCGGTCCACCCTTTTGTTTCGGGGAGCTCTCTTAAATCCAACGTATTGAAATGTCCTTCAATGGCGTGTTGGAAGGTCTGTTTGTATACATCTCTCCATGTATTCATCCGATAACGTGTATCCGAGGTGAATGGAGTGCAATCATCGGTGGAACATCCCCAGTAACAGGATTCTCCGACAAGAAGTGTCTTTCCATACATATCCGCGACGATCCTCCTTTCTTCATCACTGAACCACATGCTTCCCAATCCGTCTCGTCTCATGCCATATCCTTTTCCGTCAATTGCAATTCGTTTTTCGGTGTCGAAACCGATTTGGCTGCCGAAGGGGAGCGTAAGAAGCACATTTTTGAAGTGAGTGGAATAGAGGGTTGTGAACCAGTCGAACACTTGCTCGAATTTGTTTTGGTCTTGCAGGATCACATGGTGACATTCTCCCCACCAACCAAGACTATATCCGTCTACAAAGTCTACAATATCCGGATTATCATATTCCTTGGCAAAGGCTTCGACAAACTTTTCCAGTTTTTCCTGAAAAATCGGATCATCCGGATAAGGTGTCCAAAGATCACCTTTCAATCCTTTTACGGTATATCCTTTTGCTCCGGCACGGCGTACGTAGTCAGGAGTTCCGGTACGCAGGTTATCCTGTCCGTTGTTGTAAATACGGAAACAGAGTTTCAATCCACGGTCTAAGGCACCCTGTATCAGTTTTTTGTAATTTTCATCATACAGCCAGGCGTATTTGCCTTCTTCCGGTTCCATGTCCGACCACCTCCAACGTACATAAAAGAAAGAAGCGTATTGACGGGCTGCCTCGTCTTGGGCAGCCCAGTAAATATTCGCGTTTTGTACTTCATCATTAGCGTCATCATATACTCCCCAACCCATACAAGGGTTGCGAAGCAATGATACGGTGTCTTCCTGCAACTCTACCTTTTGACAGGCGTGTGAGCAGCTTGTAAGGATCACGGAGATAAGTGCAAATAGATATAAATGTATATGTTTCATGCTTTATCGGTTCATTTATTTAATTGTCATCTCACTGATAAACGTCCATCCATCCTTCTTCTCCTTATCTTTGATACCGATATTGATACCCGGTTGGTTATCTTTGGTCTTGTCGACAATAGCTACCGCCCATTGGTAATTGCCTCTGGAAATACCGTCGAGGGAAACCTCGTAAGTATAGTTTCTCCGTTGGTTAGACAACCATTGCGAAGGTTCGGCATCCTCGTCAATCCATGATTTTACCAGTTTGCCGCTCTCGTCGAACAAGGCAAAGGCCGGTTTGTACTTATAGTTCCAATTCTTCATGTTATTCGGCAAGTAACCATATCCGGTGTTTCTCCATGAGTGGGAGATAGATACGGTTTGGCCTGCTGAGGCTTCATAAGGCATGATTACATAAGTAGGATATACTCTGTATCCGCCGTTCAGAACAAATTTGCGGACAAGTTCCGGTGCCAGTCCCGTCCAGCCCTTTGTTTCGGTAATCGTCCTTAGGTCGAGTGTATTGAAATGATAAGTCTGGGCATGGTCGAAACTCTGATTATATACATCCTTCCATGATTTGAAGGAATATTTTGTGTCATTTTTGAAAGGTTCGTAAGCAGCCGTATATCCTCCCCAGTAAGCACATTCGCCCACCATTAAAACTTTTCCATACATCTCGTTCGCTACTTTCTCGTCATTTTCAGTAAACCACATACTTCCCAGACCGTCTCTGCGCAATCCATACCCTTTTTGGTCGATAGCGATTTCTTTTTCCGTATTGAATCCGATTTCGCTATTATAAGGTAATACCAGAATGATATTCTTGAAGTTCTTGGAATACATCGTTGTAAACCAGTCGAAAGTCTCTTTCTTCTTGTCAGAATTCAGGTACTTGATATGTGAGCCTTCGCCCCACCAGCCTAAAGAGTGCCCGTCGATAAAATCTACGATATCCGGGTTATCATACTCTTTGGCGAATGCTGCGACAAACTTTTCATATTTCTGCTGAAAGATAGGGTCGTCGGCATAAGGAGTCCATAGTTTGGCGTTATTTTGTCCTTCGACTTCATATCCTTGGGCACCTGCGGCACGGACATATTCGGGAGTACCTTGGCGGATGTTGTCCTGTCCGTTGTCATAGATACGGAAACATAACTTCAATCCCCGGTCGAGCGCTCCTTGAATCAGCTTTTTATAGTTCTCGTCGTAGATCCAGGCATATTTTCCTTCCTCCGGTTCCATTTCCGACCAACGCCAGCGTATATAGAAGAAAGATGCATAGTTACGTGCAGCTTCATCTTGTGCAGCCCAATACTCTTCTGCGTTGGCTACATTGCCGACTGCATCGTCATAAAGTCCCCAACCCATGCAGGGATTACGTAGCAGACCACTTCTGTCTTGTTGCAGGTCAATAGCTTTTGAACCTTTGGGTATGCCGTTCTGACCGGATTCCGAATCGGAATCGGAACATCCGGCAAATAGCGTCAGACAACACGCCAGTAATATTTGAAAGTAATATCTTTTCATAATGATTCATGTTTTATTAGTTATTCTGCATAGATATAGCGCATGACGGTTCCTTTAGCCCAGGATACCCATAATGTTTCGCTGTTGTCATGGATTAAAGCTCGCCAGGGATCGTTCCAGGTTGCAGGATCGCCCAAGTCGGCGGCCATAAAGTAGAATTTTTCCTGAGCCAGTTCGATTGCGTTCCTATCCAAGTTCCATGTACCTGCTGAAGTAAAGCTCAGTCCCCATTCATTCAAATGTTCCTGACCGGTAGGATCTTTATAATAATAGACAGGATCTTTAAGAACATTATACCCGCCATTCTTTCCGGCTTCAGAGAATAAATAATTCCATTCCGCTTCGGTCGGTATTCTCCAGCCTTTCGGGATAATCCGGTCGCGAATCACAAAACTGTAATAGGTACCGATTGCTTTGATCCAGTCTTCTCCAAGGGATTCGGGAGCATATCTGTAATATTCGGCTTCGATTTCCGTTCCATCCGGGTATTTGGTAGTATTCAGATTTTGGGCTGTCCACACTTGCGAAGTTCCGTCGGAGAATGTCACGCGGACTACGGGATAAGTGATCGTCTCATCTCCACGTTTGTCAACCAAACGCATCATGTCGTTTGTGTATAATGTGTTGGCGACACGCGAAATAAGTGACTGATCTGCATTGTTACGTACATTCCAATAAATAGTATTGGTCCGGTAACGCTTGATAGACAGTTTTTCGATTGTCTGTTCCATTTCTTCGTGGGTGATCGATATATTTCCTGTTCCTTTGGTCGGCAGTTCTACGAAGTTGTCCATTTCCGGATCTAAAGAAAGAAGTACCGTACACTCTGTATCATTACCGATTCCTGAAGCATCCCATTCAAATTTTATTTTGGTTTGTGTAGCGTCTGCCAACAAAGTGGCTGTCGACATATCTTCAGGAGCAAGCAAGATACTTTTCATTCGTCTGGCTTGTAGCGTACGAACTTCTGATGCGGCGGCAGTCTGGTTATTTTTATCTTTTACAGTCCAGTAAATGAGTCTTTCATTTCCGGATTTAATATCTAACTTGGAAAGTAATTGGTTGATAACCAGTGCTGATATATTGCAATTTTTTCCTGTCCCTGCTTCTACGGTAACTTGTTTCACAAGGTCCTTGGTAGTGCTGAATATCAGTACGGAACCTTGTTCCGAAGCCTTATCCCAAGTAAACTCGTATGAATCTTTACTTTCATCATTTAAGTCCATAGTTGCTCCTTCGGCGGGAGAACTCAGATATATGCCCGACATTGGAATTGTGATGTCGGTCTTATAATCATCTTCGCAACCGGCGAACATTAGTAGTCCGATGATGCTATAAATTAACTTTTTCATGTTTTTTTCTTTTCAGTGATTAATAACCGGGGTTCTGTTTGATTATTCCCTGACCTTCGTCAATAATATCTTGTGGAATAGGGAAGCGGTAACGGTCTTCATCCACAAGCGTTTGTTTACCCATTGATTGAGCCTTCTTCTTGATAGCTTCCACAAATAATCCATAGCGGATCAGGTCTTGGCGGCGGTTTCCTTCGAAATATAACTCCCAACCTCTTTCGTCCAATACAGCTTTCAGAAATTTGTCCACACTGTTCAAATCTTGCAGGCTGTATCCTTTGCCCGGAAGCGAGCGGGTACGCACTTCATTAAGCAAATCAACAGCTTCCTGCGTTACGGCATTCTTGTTGCGTACAATAGCCTCTGCTGTCAAAGTGAGCACATCGGCATACCGGTAGATAATCCAGTCTATTTGTGAATCTTCTCCCGTACAATCCGGATCAAATTCATATTTCAATGGAACTGCTCCTAAATATAATTGAGCGGAAGGATCCGGTCTGTCATTCTTTTCATTATGTACCACTCCGTCTTTACTGGTATATTCGTATGCAATCGTCAGCAAACGTCTGTCTGCCGGATCAAAGGTCTGCATAAAATCCCATGAGATTTTATATCCGTTCCATTTGGTCATTTTATCCAGATAAGAAGTGAAATTATAGTCGTTGGGTAATACATGAGGTTGCCATTTATGTTCCTGGTATCCTTTGGCACATTGGCAAGCCCAGATAATTTCCGGGTTCTTCTCATTTGCCAGCGTGAATATATCTTTGTATTCGGGCACAAGTTCGAAACCATATTCAGGTTTCATCAGTTCGCGTCCCTCTGCTTCCGCCTTGTCCCATTGCTTGGTCAGCATATAGAGTTTTAGCAAAACAGTATGTGCCAATCCGGCTGTAAAACGACCATAGTTCTTATCTCCCTTTTTGTAGTTGGCAGGCAGTACTTTGCTTGCTTCTGTAAGTTCAGTCTCGATATATGTCTGCATTTCTTCCTCGCTGAGTCGGGGGAGAATTTTCTCAGCCATAGGATTCTTGAGTGTTTCCAGGTCGGCAATGGGGATTGGACCGTAGAAATCATAGAGAAGGTATGCCAGCCACCCCCTGCCCATACGAAGTTCGGCGATGTATTGCTGTTTGAGGGCATCGTCCATTTCAATATCGTTCAACCGGTCGATAGTCAGAGTCATTTTACTGATATCGTTTACATAGGCGTAGCTCTCAACAGTCAGCCAGCTACCGGAACCGGATATCTTGAGGGTGTTCCAGTTGGCATAGTTGATGTGGTCCCAACCCCAGTTGCACATTCCGTAATCGCCTGCTTCGTCGCTGACGATTTGTATGCCTGTTGCTATATTGAACAGACCTCCATAGCCACTATTTTTAAAGGTGGCGTATGCGGCAGACGTTGTGATAGCGTCAGCGTCTTCTGCCGTTTTGGGGAAGATACTGGTGTTGATATCACCATAGTTCTCGGAGACGAGTTCACACGAAGCGTTTAGTCCTGCGATGAGGCAGCTTCCGAGAGCAAGATATATAAGTTTTGTAATTCTTTTCATGTTCAATTCTTTTTAGGTTTATTTAGAATGAAATATCTACTCCGATACTAAAACTAGTGACGTTGGGATATGCATTCGTGTTACTGTCCGTTTCCGGATCTTGGCCTTTCCAGTTGGTCCATACACATGGATTGTTGATGTCAGCATACACTCGCAGTCGGTTACAGATACTTTTACTGATTGGCACGGTGTAGCCTAATGTGATATTTCTGATACGCAGGAATGAAATTTTCTGGAGAAACAGATCACCGGTACCATAAGCCGACTCGATGAAGCTGGGGCGTGTACTTGTCTGGTTGTCCGAACTCCAGGCATCCTTGAAAGAGACAGGTACATTCTGTCCCAGTTTGATGCGGTTTCCGTAAGATCCCCAGGCGTCGTAATAACTGTTTGCTCCGGCAATTTTACCTACCTGTCCATACATATATATATTAAGGTCGAAATTCTTATAAGAAAAATTGTTGTTGAAACCGAAAATGAATTTGGGGTCATTGCGTCCGATTAAGACCATATCTTCCTCATTCAGTTTATCATCTCCATTTATATTCTTGAGTTTCACTTGTCCGGGAAGAAGTTGCGGCTGGTGGGCGGGGGCTTCCTCACCAGGTTGTAACAGTCCGTCGGCTACATAGGCAAAGACTCCGCGAATCGGGTCTTGTTCCTTCTGATAGGCAGCAGGTTTCCAGTTCGGATCTCGTTCTTTCCAACGGTCGTTATACGTTGAGAAAGTTAAATCAGTACTCCATGTAAACTGTTTAGTCTGTATATTTTGCGTGTTCAGAGTCAGTTCCACACCGTTACTTTGAGTCGAACCAATGTTGGCTGCAATGGTTTTCACTTCATTATAATGGGGAATCGTTTTGTTCTTCACCAGCAAATCGGAGATCGTACGCTGGAAATATTCGGCAGTCAGGTTAATCCGGTTGTTGAAAAATCCCAAGTCCAGACCGATATTAAATTCGGTTGTCGTTTCCCATGTCAGGTTCGGGTTACCTAATTGTGATACATAGATACCTACGTGCTGTGAATCACCGAATTGGCTGCCATACCACGGGTCTGCTCCATAATAGTCGAGAGCTCCGTTGCCTACATTATAATTACCGGTTTGTCCCCAACTTAAGCGTAGTTTACCATTCGAAAGAAAGTCAGAGGAAGAACTCTTGATAAATTTTTCTTCGGAGAAGCGCCAGCCGGCGGATACGGAAGGGAAATAACCCCATTGATGTCCTTTGGCAAAGTTGGAGGCGCCGTCGGCACGAATGGTGGCAGTGAGCAGGTATTTTTCTTTCCACGAATAATTGAAACGTCCGAAGTAAGAACTCAAGCTGCTTACCGAAGCGTACGAACCTACCGGCGGTCGACTATAGTTTCCTGCTCCCAGATTATTGTACAGGAATGAATCATTGATAAAATCTTGATTACCTGCACTCATTCCTTCGGTGTTGAACTTCTGATAGGAATAACCGAAAAGAACATTGAAACTATGTTCACCAAATATTTTTTGATAATTGGCTGTCAAATCCATTAAATAGTCGTTGTTATCTTCCTGGGCTAAATATGCCTGACCGTTGACTGCCGCCCCGTATTGAGTGGTTTTCGGAAGATAAGTTTTTCGTTTCTGATATTTTCGGTCGATACCCAAATTGGCTTTTAGTTTCAGTCCCTTGATGGGTTCCACTTCTATATAAGCCGAACCCAACAATCGTTCCTTTACAGTTTTATCATTAATTTCGAGGAGAGACACCGGGTTCGGGAGTTGAGGCATCTGAGGATTGGTCGAATAATTTCCTTTTTCATCTCTGACGGGAACAGTCGGGTTGAAAGCAACAGCAGCAGTAATGATACCGGAATTTTCATTCTCGCCGTTTCCCAAAGGTACATTATCGTAGTTATTACGGCTAATATTGAAAGACAATCCGGCCTTTACGTACTTGGAAATCTGCTGGTCCAGATTTATTTTTGCAGTGAAGCGCTCCATGTCATTATTTTTCACTACACCGGAGTGGTTGAGGTAGTTGATAGAAGCCATATATTTCGTTTTTTCCGTTCCGCCGTTTATAGAAACATTATGCTGGTGCATAAGTCCGGTACGTGTGATTTCGTCAAACCAAGGAACTGTCGGCGCGTTGAGTATCTGGTCGTTCGAGTATCTGGGCTTAAAGTCCGCCGCATCATCATTCGGAATCATATAATCCTCGTAAATGCCTTCTCCTTTTTCTTTCAGCCATAGCTCGTGATAATATCGGTTGGTCTGATACATATAGTCCTGCCCGTTCAACATCTTGAATGAGTTTTTCATTCTTTGCACAGAGACATTGGCTGAGTAGTTGACGCTTGCTTTTCCTTCTTTTCCCCGTTTGGTAGTAACGATAATCACACCGTGTCCGGCCCTTGCACCGTAGATAGCGGTAGAGCTGGCGTCTTTCAGAACCTCTATCGACTCAATGTCATTCGGATTGATAGATTCGAGAATATTATCGGTTTGCCCCGCTTCGTAACGATTGCCCGAACCAAGCGTAGAACTGGAAGAAACGGGAAAACCGTCAATGATGATAAGCGGATCGTTCCCGGCGCCGACAGAGGCTGCTCCACGTATATTGAAACTACTGCCGCCGCCTACCTGTGCACTCGTCTGCACTACTTGCAGACCTGCTGCTTTTCCGGCTAACGCATGGCTGACCGTCGTGAAGGTCTGCACGGGAGTTTCATCCATTTTGATAGAAGAAATGGCACCGGTCAGGTCTCTTTTCTTCATCGTTCCGTACCCTACAACGACAACTTCATCCAACGCCTGCGCGTCTTCTTTCATTGAGATAGCCAGATGCGTTTTGTTTCTGGTATTCACTTCCTGCGTCAGATATCCCAAGTAAGATATTTGTACGCTACTACCTTCGTCGACAGTGAGCTGAAACTTTCCGTCAATATCGGAGATAGTCCCATTTGTACCATTTTTTTCTTTGATATTGGCACCGATGATCGGTTCCCCGTAATTGTCTGTGATGATTCCGCTGATTGTACTTTTTTTCTTCTGTTGTGTGGCTTGGTTACTTTTCTTTTTTATAATGATGTCTTTACCTTGAACTGTATAACTAACATTTTGTCCTATTAAAATCTGTTCCACTACCTTCTCTATGGGTAGGTTCCTTGCTGTTACCGTAATAATCTTCTGGGTATTCAGATCGCTTGCCGCAAATGTAAATGAATATCCATTTTGCTTCTGTATGGTTTCAATGGCCTGTTTTACAGTCACGTTCTTCAACTGCATACTGATATGCTGTGCAAATGAGTTCAGATGAAGACATAACATGAGCAGGACCATGAAAAAAAACTTTTTCTTAGTTTTCATAAGTCAATGAATAAATAATTGATAAATAGGATGAGAAGTTTAGGATTTTATTTATATTTGCCTAAGCTTTCATCGATAAAGTCACTGAGGCTTTTAAGACAGAAAGTTAAAAGGAGGTCAGGGGTTGGAAAGGAACCTGACCTTTTTTTATTTCTATCTGGGAGAGTAAAATCATGTTTTTTCAAAGTTGCTTTTCATATTCTTTTAAGTTTTCAAAGGTTTAACATTCAGTCTCATTCAGGAAGTGTGATCACAATATTTTTTCCCTCAATGATATAAGTCATTTTATCGGTAGATGATAGTACATCCATAATTTCCCGGATACTCTGTTCCCTTCTGCGGAAATTACCATAGAAACGGACGGAGTTTAGAGCAGCGTCTGCAATAGTGATTTTTATGTTGTAGCTTCTTTCTAGTTCCTTCACAATATCGGGGAGCAGCGCTTCGTCGAAATAGAGACGGTCGTTTGTCCATTCGGCACTGTAAGCAGCTTTAGTACTTGAAATCAATAATTTTCCGGTCTTCTTGTCTAATAGGGCTTGCTGATCCGGGTGAAGTATCGTTTCCTTTTGTTGGGTGCTGAGAGCCACTTTACCTTCGAGCAAACAAACTTTCGCTTCCAGATCATCCTGATAATTTCTGAAATTGAATTTGGTTCCTAATACCTTTACGTCCAGTTCATCAGTATGTACTTTAAAAGGAATATGTTTATTCTTGGTTACTTCGAAATAAGCTTCTCCGGTAAGATTCAGTGCCCGTTCGTTGATACCGAAGTCTTGCGCATAACTCATCTTCGAACCGGCATTGAGCCAGACCAGCGTCCCGTCCGGAAGATATAATTTGGTTTTTGAGCCGTATGGGGCTTCAATGGAAATTTGGGTTAACTGCTTGCGGATAACACTCTTTCCTGTCTGGAAAGCAATCGTTCCGCAAATAAAGACAATGATAGTCATCGCGGCAGCATACATCCATGGGCGAAGTTGGAAAGCCTTGCGTTTATTGATACCTTGTTGGGTAGTTTCTCCGGTTCGTCTCAGGAATAGTTGATAAGCTCTGTCTTTGTTGAAGCTATGAACATCGTCTGCCTCATTCGAGGCGGCTATCCATACCTCCTGTATATCGGAGAAATATTTTCTGTTTTCTTCCGAGGCATTCAGCCATTCTTGAAATGATTGCATTTCTTCCGGTGTCAGGCTATTGGTCAGATATCCGGTAATCCAATCGTGGACTGTGTCTGTATGTAGTGATTGTTCATCCATAAATAATGATTGCCTTTATATATACTACAGTTTTTTAGAATAAGAGGGTAGGGTAAAAAGCGAGAAAAATGCATAAAAAAGTTCCAAATTCTTTCTTGAGTACTACTAATGCGTTCTTTATGTGATATTTAACCGTATTGACGGAGATGCCAAGTTCCTGAGAAATTTCTTCGTAGCTCATCTCTCGGAAGCGGCTCATCATAAATACCTGCTTGCAGACAGGGGGAAGTTTTTGAATCACTTCCTGAATTTTATGTTCCAGTTCTTTCTTTATTAGCGTCCCTAGAGGTTGCTGATTGTCTGGGATGATATTTTGCAGTTGGATTCCTGCCCGTTCCATAACAGAAAAACGGATTTCCACTTCTTGTTGTTTGAGAGCCAGATAATTCAGGCATTTATTACGTACGGCTATAATTAAGTAATTACGTAGAGGAGGAACAAGTTCCAGATTCTCCCTAATCTCCCATAAGTGAAAAATAACATCACTGACTATACTTTCTGCTTGTATTTTATCCTTCAGCATATAATAACTAAGTTTGCAGAGAGCAACATAATGATAGTCATACAAATACTTGTATGCCTCGTTGTCTCCTGCCTTTAGCTTTTTTATTATGATTTTTTCATCAACTGGATTCATAGTGTGCTTTTTCATCTCTGCAATATTCGGATAATATATTGAAAGATGCAAATTAATTGGAGGAAAAATACTCTCTCCCCATTTTCATTTATGATATATTCTTCCACAAACTAAAAACTGAGGATATGAAAAATTAATGATGATTACTGATTGAAATATGAATACATTTATATCTTGTATTTTAATTAATTTTTTCATATTTTTGCAGGGTATTTTTGAATATTTGTGAAAGACATGAATGGTTTTGTAAAAATGGGAAGATGTTTGTTTTTTGTGCTTCTTCTCATAAGTAGTACTGTAAGTAAAGGGCAGATTTATAAGTATATAGGTCTGGAGGACGGTTTGAATAACCAAAAAATATACCATATCCAAAAGGACCAACGGGGCTATATGTGGTTTCTGACTCAGGAGGGGATAGACCGTTATGATGGCAAACATATCAAGCATTACAACTTTTCAGACGACAGTATGAAACTGGATTCACGTATTGCCTTAAACTGGCTCTACATGGACAGCGAAAATGTATTATGGGTAATCGGTCAGAAAGGTCGTATTTTCAGGTACGATTTGCAACATGATAAATTCGAACTGGCTTATGTGCATCCGGAGTTGATTAGAAATAAGTCGCAGGCATTTCTGAATTACGGTTATTTGGACAAGAGTGACCGTATATGGTTATGCTGTAAAGATAGTATTATCTGGTATAATATTCGTACCGGAACAACGACACATATGCCGGCGCCGGCTATTGGTGAAATAACTACCATTGAACAGGCGGATGGTAACCATTTTTTTATTGGTACGGGAAGCGGTCTGTTTCGTGCCGGAATAGGAGATGGGAGTTTGAAACTGCTATCCGATGAAACGGTGGAAAGTATCAGTACACCAGTGCATGAACTCTATTATCATGTCGTCTCAAAACAACTGTTTATAGGAAGCTACAAAGAGGGTGTACTTATATATGACATGGAGGGGACAGGGAAAATCATTCCTTGTCAATCACCCAATAATGTAGAGATAAACCAGATAGTTGCTTTGAACGCTCATGAGCTTTTGGTAGCTACGGGTGGAAAAGGTGTATATAAACTGGATGTGAATACCTATATGAGTGAGCCCTATATAACTGCCAATTATAGTAGTTATAACGGGATGAACGGAAACAATATCAATGATATCTATGTAGATGAAGAAGAACGTATCTGGCTTGCCAATTATCCTACCGGTATTACCGTTCGTAACAACCGTTATGGAAGTTATGACTTGATAAGGCATTCTCTTGGCAATAGCCGCTCACTGGTGAACGATCAGGTTCATGATGTATTGGAGGACAGTGATGGCGACCTTTGGTTTGCAACCAGTAACGGTATCAGTATCTATCAGACTGATACAAAAGAATGGCGTTCTTTTTTCAGTTCTTTTGATCCGGTACCTGATGATGAAAATCACATTTTCTTAGCGTTGTGTGAAGTCTCTCCCGGTGTGATATGGGCGGGCGGTTTTACATCAGGTATTTACAAGATAGAAAAGAAGAAGGGGTTTAAGATAAGTTACCTTTCTCCTGCTGCTATTGCAGGGGTACGGCCCGATCAATATATTTTTGACATAAAAAAAGACTCGGGCGGTGATATATGGTCCGGAGGGTATTATCATTTGAAACGCATCAATCTTGAGACTAAAAGTGTGCGTTTATATCCGGGAGTAAACTCTATCACTACCATTCAGGAGAAGGATTCCCGGCAGATGTGGATTGGTACCCGAATGGGGCTCTATCTGCTTGACAAACAATCCGGAGTTTACAGGTATATTGACCTGCCTGTTGAATCTCTCTATATATGCGCATTATACCAAAGAGAAGACGGAATTTTGTATATTGGTACCCGTGGAGCCGGACTTCTTGTTTATGACATTAATAAGAAGAACTTTATTCATCAGTACCGAAGTGACAACTGTGCACTGATCTCCGATAATATTTATACAATTCTTCCGCGTCAGGACGGGAGTCTCCTGATGGGTACGGAAAATGGCATAACGATTTATTCACCTGAGGAGCACTTCTTTCGTAACTGGACACGGGAACAAGGATTGATGAGTGTTAATTTTAATGCAGGCTCTGCTACGACCTATAACAAAAGTGCGCTTGTTTTCGGGGGAAATGACGGTGCTGTCAAATTTCCAACAGACATACAGATACCGGAGCCACATTATTCGCGTTTGCTATTGCGTGATTTTATGATAGCTTATCATCCTGTTTACCCGGGTGATGAAGGATCACCTTTGGAAAAGGATATTGACGAAACTGACCGGCTGGAACTAGCTTACGGACAAAACACGTTTTCTCTTGATGTAGCTTCTATCAACTATGATTATCCTTCCAATATTCTTTTTTCATGGAAAATCGATGGTTATCATAAAGAGTGGAGCCGTCCGAGTCAGGATAACCGGATTATCATCAGAAATCTGCCTCCCGGCAGTTATACATTACAAATTCGTGCCGTATCCAATGAAGAAAAATATAAGACTTATGAGACAAGAAGCATTCAGATTATTATAACGCCTCCTGTATGGGCCAGTGTATGGGCTATGGTGGGATATGTAATTCTGTTGGTGTTGGTTATGGGTATTATATTCCGTATCATCATGTTGCATAAACAGAAGAAGGTGTCGGACGAAAAAACACGGTTCTTCATTAATACGGCACACGACATACGTACACCGTTAACATTGATAAAAGCTCCATTGGAGGAAGTCTTGGAAAATCGCATGGGGGCTGAACAGGCACTACCTCATATAAATATGGCTCTTAAAAATGTGAATACATTACTTCAGTTGACAACCAACCTGATAAATTTCGAACGGATAGATGTCTACTCTTCCACTCTTTATGTTTCTGAGTATGAGTTGAATACTTATATGAATGATGTTTGCGCCACTTTCCGCAAATATGCCGAGATGAAGCATGTCAGGTTTGTTTATGAAAGCAATTTTGACTATTTGAGTGTGTGGTTTGATAGTGACAAAATGGGCTCTATTCTGAAGAATATTCTCTCAAATGCATTGAAATATACACCTGAAGACGGTAGTGTGTGTATTTACGCTTCCGAGGAAGGAAATAGTTGGAGTATTGAGGTGAAAGATACGGGAATCGGTATTCCAACGTGTGAACAGAAGAAATTGTTCAGAAACTATTTTCGGGGTAGTAATGTCGTTAATCTGAAGGTGACAGGTAGCGGAATCGGACTGATGCTGGTATACAAACTGGTTAAGTTACATAAAGGTAAGATTCAGATTCAGAGTGCTGAAAATCAAGGAACTTGTGTACGGATTACTTTTCCGAAAGGAAATAGCCATTTCCATAAAGCAAAATTTATCTCTCCCAAAACACCGGATGAACGTTTGGAGACTATTGTAACAGGTGATACGCCGGGATTACCGGATATGGAGATATCCCGGATCAACAGTTCCTTGCAGCGTATTTTGATAGTGGAGGATAATGATGATTTGCGTAATTATCTGGTGGATATGCTTCGGACGGGTTATAATATCCAGTCCTGTCCGAATGGAAAGGAGGCTCTTATTATAATCCGGGAATTTAATCCGGATCTCGTCATATCCGATATAATGATGCCTGAGATGGGTGGAGATGAACTTTGTGCAACTATAAAGGGGGATCTTGAGATGTCTCATATTCCGGTTGTTTTGCTGACTGCGCTGGGGGATGAGAAACATATGCTCGAAGGATTGGAAATCGGAGCGGATGCTTATATTACCAAACCTTTTAGTGTGGGGATACTCAAAGCAACGATTAAGAACATACTAACAAATCGTGCTTTGCTCCGCCGGGTTTATAATAGTATCGAAGATGAAGAACCGAATTTTCCGGTTAATTGCACTAATACCTTAGACTGGAAATTCATTGCTTCTGTCAAGGAATGTATAGAGAAGAACATGGGGGATTCGGACTTTAATGTGGAAATGCTCAGCAACCTGCATTATATGAGTCGTACGAGCTTCTTCAACAAACTCAAGGCATTGACTGGCTATGCTCCGGCTGATTATATCCGGCTGATACGTTTGCAACATGCTGCACAGTTGCTGAAGCAGGGTGAATATACAATAACGGAGATTGCCGACAAAGTCGGATTCTCGGATGCGAAATATTTCCGTGAGGTATTTAAAAAGTATTATGGAGTAAGTCCGAGTAAGTATGTAGAGGCGGAGAAGATACATTCTCAGTCTTCAGAGCAAGACTGACTAGTAAAAAGCCCTGTAAGAATGATTGGTTCTCACAGGGCTTTTTCTATGTCTTAATTTTATGGAAAAGGGGTACTTAAATTTATAACATCTTATTAGAACCAAGTATAATCAACATGGTATATCCAAGTATCAGTCCGATAATTCCCATGATTATACCGACTTTCTCCATATCCTTTTGTTGGATCATGCCTGTGGCATGTGCCAAAGCGTTGGGCGGAGTACTGATAGGCAATATCATTGCTAATGATGAACCGATTGCCACTCCGATCAATAAAGTTTCTACACCTCCCAGCGAAGACAGGTTCTCACGCATACTGCTTCCCGCAATGGCAAGAATGGGAACGAGCAATGCGGCAGTCGCCGTGTGTGAGATGAAGTTTGCCATGGCGTAACAAATCAGTCCGGAGCCGACAATCATTAATACAGGAGGCCATGTGTTGAATGGGATTGCTTCGATCATGTGTTTGGCGAGTCCGGTTTCCTGTAAGGCAACCCCTAGTGCGAAGCCGCCGGCTACCATCCAGAGTACGCTCCAGCTGATTTCTTCCAGGTCGCGTTTGGTGATAACTCCTGTTATACAGAATACGGCTACCGGAATCATGGCTACCACGTTGGAGTTAACTCCTGTCACCTTGTCGAACATCCATAATACGACCGTGATGGCGAAAGTAATATAAACTACGATCGAACGCCAGTCCTTTTTTGCTTCGCCTTCAATTTGTAATTCAATATTCTTTTGTTTGAAAGGGAACAACCGCAAAAGAATAAACCATGCAATAAACAGTACGATAATGGTGTAAGGCAGCATAAAACTCATCCATTCTCCGAAGCCGATATTCAAGTTCAACCCTTCCGGATCATTCAGGTATTTTAGTGCAATGGCGTTGGGTGGCGTACCGATAGGAGTTCCCATACCGCCTACATTAGCAGCTACGGGAATGGCCATGGCCAGACCGATTTTTCCTTTGCCGTCTGCCGGAAGTGCCTTTAATACAGGGGTGAGGAAAGTGAGCATCATGGCAGCTGTAGCCGTGTTGCTGAGGAACATTGAAAATGCAGCCGTAACAAGAATGAATCCTAATAATACATAGCGTGATTGTGTTCCGAAGGGGCGTAACATGACACGTGCCAACAATACGTCCAGACCGCTTTTGGTCGCAGCAATGGCAAGTATGAATCCACCGATAAATAACATGATGATAGGATCGGCAAAGCAGTGCATAATGGACTTATATTTAACTGTCTGTCCCAATTCTCCTGCTGGAATATCTTGAGTGAGGAACCATAAACTGCTGTCGGAAACGGTAAGTAATAGTAATACGACAATCAGTACGGAAGTAGTCCATGCAGGGACAGCTTCGAAAACCCACATAAGTGTGGCAAAAATAAAGATAGAAATCAGTCTTTGTTCTATAACGGTTAACCCTTCTATACCAAATGTGTCGATAGGGAGGAGCCATAGAATAAGGGAAATGGTAATAGCTACGGTTAACTTAATACATCTGGCCACTGCCTGATTCTTTGCCAACCGTCTGGCTTTCTTTAAATCCTGATAAGCTTCCACTAGATGGAAGCCATGAAAAATCTTGTACATAATATTAGTTTAAGATAAAATTAAAAAACGGTGCAAAAATA
>CAUHML010000027.1 GCA_959606905.1 uncultured Bacteroides sp.
CAACTGACTCTTAATCAGTGGGTCCAGGGTTCGAATCCCTGAGGGTGTACAAAACAGAAAAAGGAGAACTTGTAAAAGTTCTCCTTTTTTTATAAATCACCGTAGCTATGATGCTACGGTTTTTTATTCTCTTCTTTTCCTTCCCACTTTTCTCTAAATTCCCATAATTGGTCGATAGTAGGATGAAAAGTAGGATTCTCCCAATTTCTGCCGATCATTGCAACTAAGGATTCCAAATAAGTCTTACCATTGATTATAGTAGTACACTTATTTAATTCATATTTCTCGGTCGGATAATTTTTAGTTTCAAGCATTTTCTTTGCCCAGTTCAGCAATTCCTGAACAGATTCATTGTCATAAGTATGTTGTGTCATATCTTTATATTTTTTCGCAAAGATACAAAGTTTATTAATTCATAAATAAAGTTGTCCATTTCTTTTCATTGCCAATATTCGAATTATTATTCATACCTTTACAATATTAAACTAAATTAGATTAATCATTAAAAAAAATAATCATGAAGAAAATTTTTATTCTGGTATGTTCGTGTACCCTATTGGCGGCGTGCGGAAATAGTTCAAAAACAAACAAAGGTACAGATACAGACAGTACCACAATCGAAGTTGTTGATATGCATAATGCGGAAACTTCGCTTGATTACGAAGGAACATACAAAGGTGTTTTCCCTGCGGCCGACTGTCCGGGCATTGAAACAACCTTAATATTAAATCCAGATAAGACATATACGCTTCACTCCGTATATATTGATAGAGATAGTTCGTTCGACGATAAAGGTACATATACTTTAAAAGGTAACTTGTTAACTCTAAAAGAAGAAAACGGAGAAATATCTTATTATAAAGTAGAAGAAAACAGGGTGCGTTTATTAACTGATGACAAACAGGAAATAACAGGAGCACTTGCCGATCACTATATATTGAATAAAGAATAAATAAAAACTTTCTATTATATTAAATTCGGTAAATCGGTAATAAGAGCGATAGACATATCCTTTTATTACCGATTTGTCTTTTTCTGATTCTAATTGGAGCAAAGAACAAAATCAAGATATTTTATGTTTATATAAATAGAGATGAACTTAAAAAAAGAACAACTTATGATTTATAATTTTTTATTCCCTACAAAGCCAAATACAGCAAAAGTTTCTTTGTTCCTATTGGCGGTCCGGATAATCTTCGGAATATTATTAATGAACCATGGTATACAAAAATGGAGTAACTTTCAGGAACTGTCAACTGCATTTCCTGATCCGTTAGGTATAGGTAGTCCCCTATCCCTCGGATTAGCTATTTTTGGCGAACTTGTCTGTTCAATGGCTTTTATCATTGGCTTCTTATATCGGCTGGCAATGATTCCGATGATTTTCACAATGGCGATAGCTTTCTTTGTGATTCATGCGAATGATATATTTACAGTCAAGGAGCTAGCTTTCATTTATTTAGTTGTATTCATTCTTATGTATATTGCCGGTCCTGGTAAATATTCAATAGACCACATAATAGGAAACGAACTGCAACGGCGAAAATCGAAGTAACACAAATATTGAAAATAATAACCTTGATTAATTAAAAAATATTATATTTGCATACATATAACAGAGGCATTATAAACATTTTTTATTAATTAAAAAACATTTCGACATGAAAAGAGAGAAACTTACTTTAGTTGCAGTGCTACTTAGTGGCAGCCTATTGTTCAGTTCTTGTGTAGGTTCATTTGGTTTATTCAACCGTTTATCTTCTTGGAACCAATCTATTGGAAGCAAATTTGTAAATGAACTTGTATTTCTAGCTTTCAACATTGTTCCGGTTTACGGAGTGTCCTACCTGGCTGATGCTTTAGTTATTAATTCTATCGAGTTCTGGAGTGGTTCCAATCCGATGGCTAACGTAGGTGACGTAAAGAAAGTAAAAGGAGAGAACGGCAATTACATGGTAAAGACACTTGAAAATGGATATTCCATTACTAAAGAAGGTGAAACTGCTTCTATGGATTTGATTTATAACAAAGAAGCTAATACATGGAATGTAGTTGCAAACGGTGAAAGTGCTGAACTCATAAAGATGAACAACGACGGTACTGCCGATTTGTTCTTACCGAACGGCGAAAAAATGAATGTAACTTTGGATGCTCAAGGCATGATGGCAGCTCGCCAAGCTACAATGAGCAACCTTATGTTTGCAGCTCGCTAATAATTAAAGAATAAATATGTAAGAGATGAAACTTTCTCAAACGAGTTTCATCTCTTTTTTATTATCCACTATATTACTATTCTATGCTATGAAGAAGATACATATATTAATCCTTTCAGTAATAACATTCACCTGTTTTTCATGCCAAAAACAGAACCCCAAGACTCAATTGGAGGAGATAGCTATCAATTTCTGTGAATCTTTTTATAATTTCAATTATCCGGTTGCCGAAGAATGGAGTACTCCGTCTTCACTATCCTATCTTAGTTTTTTAGCATCTAATATTCAGCAAAATCATTTGGATCAACTGAAAACACAAGGAGCGGCAAAAGCTTCTATCATTACTTCGAGTGAGATAACTCCTGACTCTGAAATGGCAACAGTAATCTGCCAAATAAAAAATGCATTTATTATCAATCCTATCAATGGAAAAGCGGAACGGTTTTCTTCTCTGCAAGATACACTCCAACTAATAAAAGAAGGCAATAAATGGTTGGTTAGAAAGGATATCCCACTGCAAAATGGAAAGCAAAATCACGACTAAATTTAGGATGAATAATAGGAAAATGCTCTTTTTTAGTCTCAAAAGCCGGATTGACAGCCTTCATACCTCCATCAAAACGAAGAATAAAGAAGTCTAAGTCAAGACGAAGCCCTAACCCGTAAGCTACTGCTATCTGCTTATAAAACTTATTAAACTTGAAAACTCCACCCGGTTGATTGGCATATTCACGAACAGTCCAGATATTACCAGCATCAATAAAGACAGCTCCCTGAAATTTCCAGAACAACTTACTTCGATATTCGATACTGGCATCCAATTTAATATCTCCGGATTGATCGAGCAAATTTCCCTTACCGGCAAAAGACCCCGGACCTAGATCTCGTACACTCCATCCGCGAACACTGTTAGCTCCACCCGAAAAATATTGTTTCTCAAACGGAATAGTTTTTGCGTTCCCGTATGGAACAGCTATACCTATACCGGCATGAAATGCAAATGAATTACGATAGTCAATCCTGATATTTTTAGAGAAGTCAAACTCTCCCTTGATATATTGTGCATAAGGTATTCCAAGAATGGCATACTCATTATTAGCGTTTTTCCTAATTCCAGTCATCTTCGACAAAGCATACATTATATTTCCCGCAGACTCGAAATTAAAACGAATGGAATACGAGTTGGAAGCGATTGTATTATTAACAATAGCCCCTCCTACACTATTATAGTTATAGCTATATCCCATATTTATTATCAGGCGGTCTTGATAATTATATTGAAAAATATCATTTTGACCTTTATTTATATAGTCCTCTTTAAATCTTTCTGAAATTCGCGGCAAATAAAGGAAAGCAATATTAATCAAATCAATACGATGTTGTATTTTTTGACGTTGCGTCCACTTATAACTCCATGAAGCAGAAGCCATTGTACGCAGAAATTCAGGACGCATCTGATAGTTATATTGCAAGCCGAATTCAGTAGTTGCCCTAATTTTTCGTTTAAAATCAGAAGACACAAAAGGGAATAAAAAATTAGGGAAATTAATACTTGACTCTACTCCGAATTCTGTATAGTTATTATTTGCATACCCTGCTTGAAGTCCGGAGATCACTTCATAAGCGCCACGAAACTTTATCATAAAGGTTTCTGATCCGCGAAAAAGATTCCGATTTTGGAAAGAAACAGAAGCTGCTGCTCCCAAGTCACCGGCAGAGTTGGTCCCTTCTACCTCAAAAGCTATAGATTTATGCTTACTTTTAGTCAGCATCACATAGCAGTCAAGCTTTGTCGAATCTCCAATCTGCGTTTCCACAAAACGGATATTGGTATATTTCAATGCCGGCAAGCGTCCAAAACTGGAATATGTCTGCTGTACATCGCGCTCATTATACAAATCTCCGGGAGCAAAACGAAGATTATCCGTAAGCACCTTAGGACGCAAATACAGTTTATCTTTATAATAAATCGGATACCCTTTATAATTAATAGAGTCATTAATCTCCACACTGCTCAATGCCGACGACTGCAATACATCATAATCCGTAATAAAGTTAATCTTGTTAATCCAATATTGTTGATGTGCCTTTGCCGAATCACTGACATGAGTTTTAAATGGGTGCAAGTGTTGTGTCAAATCTACATTATAAGTATTTCGTACCGTATCTGCGGTATAGCCTATATAATCCTTATTGAATTTATAGTAACCATTCCGGAGTAATTTATCCGTGATTCGTTGCCTATCCGCATCCAACACGTTTACATCAAAATACATCTTCTCCTTCAATAAACTTTTTGCTGAATCTTGTTTCAAAAGAGCAGCTATTTGAGGATCGTTGATATCATATTTTATAGATTGAACGACGTATGGTTTTCCGGCTGTTACATCGTAATAGAGTTTTATTTTCTTCTTCTTTATTTTAGTGGAACGCTTTACCGTTGCTGCCATATATCCCATATTATGAACAGCCTTTGTGATTTCTTCTTCAGAACGCTGCGCTTCTTCTTCATTATATATCACAGGAGCATCACCTATCCTTCGTAGAAATTTATTCCCCCATTTGGTAGAATCACGTCCCGAAAGATTATAAACATATAACTGTGTTTTAATCAGGCTGAACCATTTGGCATTAGGATTCTGACGAACATACATTCGTAAAGATGAAGGCCGTATATTCTTCTGGTCCGTACGAATCTTGACTTCATCCAACAGGTAAGAACCCTCCGGCACAAACTTTGTGGATGTGCACGAAACAAGTGACAAAATAGCGGCAGAAGCAAGCAAATAAAGAAATTTTTTCCTCATACGGTTTTACATCGATAGCATAAAAAATGCGCTCACAAAGATAAATTATATTTTCCGATGAGGAAAATAAATTAAGAAAAAGAGAGGAAAGTAAGGATAGATTGGAAATATCTTTATAGCTTTGTCACAAAATAAAGTTTATGGTATCGTTAAGTAAAAACAAAATAAAGTATATTCATTCGCTTGAGCTAAAGAAAATACGTAAAGAAGAACGAGTTTTTCTAGCCGAAGGTCCTAAACTAGTAGGCGATTTACTCGGACATTTCCCCTGTTGTTTTCTGGCAGCTACCACATCCTGGATTCAGGAACATCCTGATCTTCGTGTAAATGAAATAGCAGAAGTTTCTCAAGAAGATCTTTCACGAGCCAGTTTACTGAAAACTCCGCAGCAGGTGCTTGCTGTCTTTGAACAGCCCCAATATACTCTGACCTCGGGGGTTGCCCGCCATTCCCTTTGCTTGGCATTGGACGACGTTCAGGACCCCGGAAATTTGGGGACTATTGTTCGTTTAGCTGATTGGTTCGGCATTGAACATATTATTTGTTCGCAAAACACAGTGGATGTTTATAATCCCAAGACCATACAAGCCACTATGGGGGGGATTGCGCGGGTAAAAGTACATTATACCTCTCTCCCTGATTTTATTCGTTCACTCGGTGAAGATATACCTGTATTCGGAACTTTCCTTAATGGGAAAAATATGTATGAACAGCCATTAACCGCCAATGGTTTGATCGTAATGGGAAATGAAGGAAATGGAATAGGAAAAGAAGTAGAAACTTTAATAAATAGAAAACTTTATATTCCCAATTATCCACAAGGAAAAGAAACCTCCGAGTCACTCAATGTAGCCATAGCTACCGCAGTAATCTGTGCCGAGTTCCGTCGACAGGCTGCATGGAAATAAAATCAAACGGATAAAATAAAATAGGGAATAATACTTCCCCCTTCTCTTTTAATTCTTTTAATGACTCTTCAAAACACCGGGAAGATTGATTTAGAATATTGGAAGGATTAATTTGAAACACCGGGATATTTTTTAAAATCATCCCAGTGTTTTTTATTTCTTCAAGCTGGTCAGCAGGAAGCAAAACAATTACTCCCGGCATCCATTCAACCGACTCTATTTCTTCCGTTAGTGGAAATGTATCTCGAACAACTCCTTCATCGGTTATTTCCACTACCTGCTGTTTTATAAAACCAACATCAGGCATGAATAAATAATGAGATGCAAATCGTTTCATATCACTAACGAGTTTGACGTCTTTGCTGTTGCTGCCTGCGCTGATTCATTTGCCGTTCCTTTCTTTGTTCTATTCTCTCTTGCTGGATATGTTGCTCCACCTCGATCTGTTCCGGTTTCTTTTCACGTTGAGTTCCTGTACGACGACGGTTCATTTCTTCCGGCGTCAAACGTTGGACATCCTCTTTATGTTCTTCGGCAACTTTATGCAAGGAATCCACCACTTCTTCCTCCGAAATCTTTTTCAGAGAATCCGCTTTCAGAGCTTCTATCTTATTCAGGGAGTCACGAACAGCAAAAGCGAGAGTATCTTTGCAATGATAACGAGTCATAGTGAAATGGTCTGCTAATAGCGTTCCCCCTTTCTGCTCGCCTAACATCGGATAGTAAATGAAACCTCTAATTTCCTTCATAGCTCCCAGCGTATCAGCATATAAACGTATTTGCTGAACTCCCGGGCGGGTTATAGTCTTCAGATGATTTATCGTATCTTTTTCGTAGATAACCTGCATACCCATAGCTACCGCTCTCAAAGAATCAGCAAGCATTGGCTCCAGAAAACGATAATTCACTTCCCAAACCAAGGTATCACGGTCTTTATAGTTAGTATCGGTAGGCAATACGAACGAATAACGGTTATTCATCATCTCGCCGGTCAAACGTATCATACGCAACCAAGGCCATACATCAAGACTATCACCTGGTTCTGTCATTTTCGGTTTCTTATCTCGCAAAGCTATTAAATGATTAACTTCGTCCTGTTGGTCTTTCAAGCGTTTCTTTACTTTCTCATAGATTTTCGATAAAACTTCTGTGTTGCGTGTGTACCAAACCATAGATGAGTCGAATACAGCCTGCGTAGTTCCATACTTCTTAAAAACAGCATCAATATACAACGCTTTTTTATAGTTCTCACTGTAAGGCAGGTTATCTCCCATGGACTTTGCCAAATGATAATCATATAGCAAACTCTCCATTTTCGATTCCGGGATTACGTCATTAGGTCTTTTCACTTTACATCCCGCTACCGCAAGCGCAAGCATGCAGATGAAACACAGATGAAACCGAAGCTTACTTTTCATGATTCTCAACTTCCTTTTTATCGCCTTTATCCAATGAATGATATGACTCATTCAGATATTTACTATAAAAGAGTAATAAAGCAATGATACCACAACTAATGGCAGCATCTGCAAAATTAAAGATCGGGCTGAAAAATATAAAATGCTCTCCACCTACGAATGGCAGCCATGCAGGCCAGTTTGTATCTATAATCGGGAAATAAAACATATCCACTACTTTACCATAGAACCAGGTGGAATATCCTCCGCCCTCCGGCATGAAACTCGCAATCTGTGAATGAGTGCTTTCATTGAAAATAACTCCATAGAATACACTATCTATAATATTACCTAAAGCACCGGTCAGAATCAGAGCCACACAAACGATATATCCGGTTTTGAAGCCTTTCTTTACAATTTTATATAGATACCAACCGATTAATGCAACTGCAACAATACGGAAAGTAGTCAGGAATAATTTCCCGAAAATCTCCATACCGAAAGCCATTCCGTTGTTCTCGGTGAAATAAATATAAAACCAGTCCGTCACACGTATGCTTTCGTGCCAGTACATATGAGTTTTAATCCAGATTTTAATGATCTGGTCGATAATCAATACGGAAAAGATAACGATCAGAGCGATTGTTCCCTTCGTGAATAGTTTCTTCATGCGTTCATTATAAATTAAACATAACGAGCTACAAGTGCCGTGCGTCAACATTGCGCAGCTACTTGTAGCTCGTCACCCGTAGCTTGTGTAGCTATCTATTATTTTTTACCACTGTTCTTAGCTTCAATGCTCAATGTCGCATGAGGAACAGCGCGCAGGCGTTCTACCGGAATCAGCTTTCCGGTTTCGCGACAAATGCCATACGTTTTATTCTCTATGCGTACTAAAGCTGCCTGCAATCCCTGAATAAACTTCAGTTGGCGTTGTGCCAAACGGGTCGTTTCTTCTTTGGAAAGTGTATTAGCTCCTTCTTCCAACACTTTATATGTAGGAGATGTATCGTCAGTATCATTACCGTCCAATCCCATCAAACTCTTTTTCAACTGTTCATAGTCACGTTGTGCTAGTTCCAGTTTCTCCATAATAATGGCACGGAATTCTTCAAGTTCCGCATCTGAGTATCTAGTCTTTTCTGCCATAATCTTACAATTTTAAAAGGTTAATCAATATAGTATTAGTCTTTTATCACATTCACAAACAGTGAGAAATCGTCAAAGCTAAGCTCTGTACCGTCTTTCACCTCATCAACAAGTTCAAGAGATGTGCCTAAAACCTGGTTACAAATATAAGTATTATATTCATTTACCGCATCATCTGTTTGTGTATTTTTCGAGATTGTTATTTTTATTTTATCTGTAATCTCGAAACCGCTTGATTTACGTATATTTTGTATACGATTTACCAATTCACGGGCAATACCCTCACGACGTAACTCTTCGGTAACTGTAACTTCAAGTGCCACAGTCAACTTGCCTTCATTAGCAACCAACCAGCCCGGAATATCTTCACTGATAATTTCCACGTCTGAGACTTCGATAACGGCTTCCTCTCCATTCAGGTTCAAAGTATATTTTCCATTCTTTTCCAGTTCGGAGATTGCTTCCTGCGACATTTCTGCAACGGCAGCAGCTACGGCTTTCATTTGTTTTCCAAATTTCGGCCCCAGTTTCTTAAAGTCACATTTCACTTTCTTTACCAAGACACCGGCCGCACCGTCTACGAACTTGATTTCTTTCACATTCACCTCGTTCATTATCAGGCTTTTCACAGCTTCGATATGTGCTTTCTGCTCTTCGTCCAGCACCGGCACCATGATACATTGTAGCGGTTGACGGACTTTTATATTCACTTTACGACGTAATGCCAATACCATAGAAGTAACGTCCTGTGCCATTTGCATACGGGTTTCCAATTCCTTATTTATCATTTCTTCCTGATATTTAGGGAATTCAGCCAAGTGTACGGATACTACATTATCACGTCCTGTTGCTGTAATCAAATCCGTATACAGACGATCTGCATAGAATGGAGAAATGGGGGCCATTAATTTAGCAACCGTTTCAAGACACGTATATAATGTCTGATAAGCAGACAGTTTATCTTGTGTAAATTCACCTCCCCAGAAACGTTTACGGTTCAGGCGAACATACCAATTGGATAAGTTATCGTTGACAAAGTCGGAAATCAAACGCCCTGCTTTAGTCGGTTCGTATTCGTTATAACAAGTATCTACTTCTTTTATCAGCGTATTCAGTACAGACAAAATCCAACGGTCGATTTCCGGACGTTCTGCCATAGGCACATCAGCTTCTTTATACTCAAATCCGTCTACATTGGCATAAAGTGCAAAGAACGAGTAGGTATTATATAAAGTACCAAAGAACTTACGACGAACTTCTTCCACTCCTTCTACGTCGAACTTCAAATTATCCCACGGAGAAGAATTGGTAATCATGTACCAACGTAACGGATCGGAACCGTACTTTTCAATAGTCGTGAACGGATCGACAGCATTATTAAGGCGTTTGGACATTTTATTACCATTCTTATCGAGTACCAGCCCATTAGAAATAACCGCTTTATAGGATACACTATCAAATACCATAGTAGCAATAGCGTGCAATGTAAAGAACCAACCACGTGTCTGGTCTACTCCTTCAGCGATAAAATCAGCCGGATATACCTGACGGCTATCCAACAGTTCTTTATTTTCGAACGGGTAATGAATCTGCGCATAAGGCATAGCACCCGAGTCGAACCATACGTCGATCAAGTCGGATTCACGTTTCATTGGCTGACCGTCTTTCGATACTAATATAATATCATCTACATAAGGACGGTGGAGGTCAATCTTATCATAATTTTCTTCAGTATATTCGCCGGGTACAAAACCTCTCTCTTTGTAAGGATTGGACTTCATAAATCCGGCAGCTACCGATTTTTCTATTTCATTGTATAATTCCTCTACTGACTCAATACACAATTCACCTGTACCGTCTTCCGTACGCCAGATAGGTAGCGGAGTACCCCAATAACGTGAACGGCTCAGGTTCCAGTCATTCAGATTTTCCAGCCATTTTCCAAAACGTCCCGTTCCGGTAGATTCCGGTTTCCAGTTGATAGTCTTGTTCAGTTCCATCATACGCTCTTTGCAAGCTGTAGAACGGATAAACCAGCTATCCAACGGATAATAAAGTACCGGCTTATCTGTACGCCAGCAGTGCGGATAGTTGTGGACATGCTTTTCTATTTTGAATGCCTGATTGTTTGCTTTCATCATCATAGCCAGAACAATATCCAGAGATTCGGCGGCTTGGGCAGCTTTCTCATCATATTTTCCGTCTATCATAAACACAGGATTGTAGGCGTTTTTCACCCATGCACCTTGATATTCCTTGTATTTTTCTACATCCACACATTCTTTTACAAAATTCTCGTCCAGTTCATTCAACAGGTAGAATTTACCAGTCAGGTCTACCATTGGACGAGTTTCGCCTCTCTTATTAATCATAAAAAGCGACGGTATTCCCGCAGCACGTGCCACGTTTGCGTCGTCTGCACCAAATGTCGGTGCGATATGGACAATTCCCGTACCATCTTCTGTAGTTACATAGTCGCCCGGAATTACACGGAATGCCTTATTACTAGCCTTCCAATCACCGTCTTCTGACACTTCAACCGGTTTTACCCACGGAATCAGTTGCTCATATTCCATGCCAATAAGGTCAGTACCTTTGTATTCGGCGATTACTTTAAATGGAACCAGTTTATCTCCTGCCTTATAATCTTCCAATTTCAAGTCAGCAGCTTTGGGGTTGAAAAGAGCATTCAACAAAGCCTTTGCCAAAACAACCGTGATAGGTTCTCCGGTATAAGCGTTATAGGATTGCACAGCAACATAATCAATTTTCGGTCCTACACAAAGTGCTGTATTTGAAGGCAATGTCCAAGGAGTAGTTGTCCATGCTATAAAATAGGGAGTTCCCCACTCTGTCATTTCCGGTTTAGGATTCTTCATCTTAAACTGAGCAACCACTGTCGTATCTTTTACGTCACGATAACAACCCGGCTGATTCAATTCGTGCGAACTTAATCCTGTTCCGGCAGCCGGAGAATATGGCTGGATAGTATATCCTTTATATAACAGTCCTTTTTTGTACAACTGCTTCAGCAACCACCACAATGTTTCGATATAACGATTATCATACGTGATATATGGATGTTTCATATCCACCCAATACCCCATTTGATGCGTCAAATCTTCCCATTCTTTGGTGTATTTCATTACGTCTTTACGACAAGCTGCATTGTAGTCGGCCACAGAGATTTTCTTACCAATATCCTCTTTTGTGATGCCTAATGCTTTTTCCACACTAAGTTCCACAGGCAGTCCGTGCGTATCCCAACCGGCTTTACGCTTCACCTGATAACCTTTCATTGTTTTGTAACGGCAGAAAATGTCTTTAATGGTACGAGCCATTACATGGTGAATACCCGGCATTCCATTAGCCGAGGGAGGTCCTTCGAAAAATACAAACGAAGGACAGCCATCACGTTCTGTCATACTCTTGGCGAAAACTTTGTTTTCGTCCCACTTCTTCAGTACATCTTTGTTCACCTGCGAAAGGTCAAACTGCGAATATTCAGTAAATCTCTTACCCATAGCTGTATCTACGATTTTACTATTTACAATTTACAATTTGAGGGGTATCCCCATTTTTAAGGGTGCAAATTTACAAAAACATTTGTTTAGTTGAGCAAAAAGCTAAGACTTTTAATCGGAATCATGTGAAGTTAACGATTATAAATAGCTGTCGGCCTAAACAAAACGGAAATCTCCTTGTTTTAGTGGGAAATAAAAAAGCACTCAATTATGAATTACGGTATCAGTATTTTATTCAGAGCAATCCCTTTGGCGATGGCACTCTTTTGCTTCGGATACGGAGCGTTTATTTATGGTTATGGAGATGCAGGAAACCGGGTCGTAGCAGGTCCTGTCGTGTTTTCACTTGGTATGATATGTATTGCACTGTTTTGTACAGCTGCCACTATTATCCGGCAAATCATACATACCTATAATGAAACAACAAAATACATTTTACCTATTGTAGGATATTTGGCAGCTCTAATCACTGTTATTAGTGGTATCTGTATTTTCAGTAATGCGACCTCTCCTTCCGCCTTTGTCGCAGGTCATGTAATAACCGGTGTAGGATTTATCACGGCTTGCGTAGCTACTGCCGCTACCTCTTCTACCCGATTCTCTTTGATTCCGGAAAACTCTAAAGCAACAGGAAATGAGGTCCCACAAGGAGCGTTTTCTGTGGGTCAGAGACGAGCAATGATCATTCTTGCAATCGTCATATCTATTATTGCATGGGTATGGGCATTCGTTTTATTAGGCAACAGCCACTCTCATCCTGCTTATTTTGTCGCAGGACACGTAATGGTAGGGCTTGCTTGTATTTGTACCAGCCTCATAGCATTGGTGGCTACTATTGCTCGTCAGGTGCGAAATGATTATTCGGAAAAAGAACGGAATAAATGGCCGAAACTAGTTTTATTAATGGGATCTATTTCTTTTGTATGGGGATTATTCGTTATTTTGGCAGATTCGGGGAGTGCAAACGGTACCACCGGATATATCATGCTTGGACTGGGTCTTGTATGTTATAGTATTTCCAGTAAAGTAATTCTGTTGGCAAAGATATGGAGACGGGAATTTAAACTAGCCAACCGCATCCCTATGATTCCGGTATTAACAGCATTGACTTGTTTATTCCTGGCTGCTTTCGTATTCGAACTCGCTACCGTACATGCAGATTATTTCATTCCGGCACGTGTTCTAGTAGGATTAGGGGCTATCTGCTTCACACTATTTTCTATCGTTAGCATACTGGAAAGCGGTACTTCTTCTAAATAAAAATATAGCGTCACTATCCTAAACACATAGTGACGCTATTCGAGATATATGGTGACGCTATTTTAACGGGATAACGTCACTATTTTATTTTTTTAATTTCACTTCATAGACATCATTTCTACGATCTTTCAAATTGCGTACACTACCGTATGTATGTAACGCACTCAATAAATCCAGATCGACATCCGAAACCAATATCATTTCTGTATTCGGAGTCGCTTCCGCTCGTTTTCCGTCTGTCGGAAAAGCAAAATCACACGGAGTAAATACACCCGATTGGGCATACTGAATATCCATATTGTGTACGCGGGGGAGATTTCCCACGCTGCCTGCAATGACAACAAAACATTCATTTTCGATCGCACGCGCCTGAGCACAGACACGAACGCGGGAATAGGCATTTTGTGTATCCGTCAGGAAAGGTACAAACAATATCTGCATTCCTTGATCTGCCATTAGCCGGGAGAGTTCCGGAAACTCTACATCATAGCAAATCAAAACACCAATCTTAGCACAATCTGTATCAAAGGTTTGTAGTAATTTTCCCCCACTCAACCCCCAACTCTTGATTTCATCCGGAGTGACGTGCATTTTTTCATACATTTCGTATGTTCCGTCGCGACGGCAAAGGAATCCTACATTATAAAGCAGCCCGTCTTCTTTCACATAGGGCATACTACCGGTAATAATGTTTATATTATAGCTAATAGCCAGATTTATAAACCGATCACGAATCTCATCGGTATATTTTGCCAATCCGCGAATAGCCTGCGATTCTCCTTTATCATTATACTTCGACATTAAAGGCGCATTAAAGTATTCCGGGAAAAGAACAAAATCACTTTTATAGTCTGATACTGCATCTACAAAAAATTCTACCTGTTCGAACAGATCATCCAGTGTTTTATAACTACGCATCTGCCATTGTACCAAACCTACGCGAACAGTAGTTTTTGGATTGATATATTCTTGTGTAGGAGGTTGATAATAGATATTATCCCACTGTAACAAACAGGCATAATGTTTAGACTCCTCATCATTCGGCAAATAATTAGTCATTACCTTGCGGACATGGAAATCATTTGATAATTGGAACGTAAGCACCGGATCGTAAATATCACGTTGACGTACCCGTTCGATATATTCTTTTGGACGCATCTTGTCAGCATATTTATGATAATTCGGAATACGGCCGCCGAACATAATGGCTTTCAGGTTCAATGTTTCGCATAGTTCTTTGCGATATTCATACATACGTCGCGCCAGACGCAATCCGCGATATCCGGGGTGAATAAATACCTCTATGCCATACAGAATATTCCCCTCAGGATTATGCGTATTAAATGTTTCCTTACCCGTGACTTGTGCATACGTATGGTCATTCTTCACCTTATCATAATCAACAATAATAGAAAGAGCGCAACCTACAATTTTGTCGTCAACCACTGTAACAATCTGTCCTTCCGGAAAAATATTGATTAATTTCTGAATCTGTTTATGGGTCCAGAACACATCGCTACCGTCAGAATAAACACGAGTAAACGATTGGGATAATTGTGCGTAATCTTCTATTTGAAGATTACGTATCTGCACTTTATTAATTTTAATCGGATGTTGTTCCATAACAATACGTGTTTTTATATAAAGACAGTGCAAAGGTACAGCTTATCCTCATATATTGTTCTCCAAAGATAAGAAAATAAAAATCCGTAAATCACAGATTCCTATATCTGCTGATTTACGGATTTTCCACAAGAGATATTATCTGATTTATTTATTCTTCTTCCATAGTTTGCTCATATCCTCCAATGTCTTACCTTTCGTTTCGGGCACCCAACGCCAAACGAAAATAGCAGCCGCTACACAGATAATTCCATAAAGACTATACGCAAACATCGGGCTGAAATCGTACAATGCCGGGAAAGTAGAAGATACAATATAATTGAATATCCATTGGAAAGCCACAGCGATTGCCACCGCTTTACCACGAATTGTGTTCGGGAAGATTTCCGAAATCAATACCCAGCAAATCGGGCCCCATGACATCATAAAGAAGGCGGCATATACGATAACCGAAAGTACCGGAAGAATTCCTTTTATTGCCATGCTATCACACATCGCTACTGCAAATGCACCTACGGCCATACCGATAGAACCGATTATCAACAGAGGTTTGCGCCCGAAGCGATCTACTGTAAAGATTGCAACCAGTGTAAAGATAATATTCACAACACCCATAATAACCGTTTGCATCATGCCACCTCCTTCTGCACCTGCATTTTCAAAAATACGAGGAGCATAGTAAAGCACTGCATTGATGCCGATAGCCTGTTGGAATACGGAAAGCAGAATACCGATAACAATTACTGCCACTCCATAAGTAAAGAGTTTTTCTGTTTTTTCGTGAGCAGTAGCTTTAATATCGTTAAGAATTTCTTGTGCTTTTGTCTTACCATTGATCTTTTCCAGAATTGAATAAGCTTTTTCATCTTGTTGTACCAATACCAAATAGCGAGGAGTTTTTGGGACAAAGAACAATAATAGACCAAAGAATGCAGCCGGAAAAGCTTCCGAGCCGAACATAAAACGCCAGCCTTCAAATACAGTCCACATATCAGATTCTGAGCTAACTGATAAAACTCCGGCAGCATCTTTCAGAATAATAGGATTTTGGTGATCGCCCATAATCAGGTAATTCACAAAGTATACAACCAACATACCGAAAATAATGGCAAACTGGTTGCACGAAACAAGTGTTCCGCGAATGTTGGAAGGAGCTATTTCTGCGATATACATCGGACAAACAGCAGACGCAAGCCCGACACCGATACCACCTAAAACACGATATAAGTTAAATGTAACCAGCAAATCCATATTCGGTTTTCCATATTCGAAAAACAGAAATTCCGGATAATAGGAACCTAATGCTGAAAGGAAAAAGAGTACGGCAGCAAGTCTCAGGGAGTTACGACGCCCTAGACGGGAAGCGAATATACCGGAGAACGCCCCACCAAGTACGCAGCCTATCAATGCACTGGAAGAAGTGATTCCATGCATTACTTTATTATATTGAAAATCGGAAGCGGAAAGGAAGAATGCCTCCAGACCCTTCTCTGCACCGGAAATAACTGCTGTATCATAACCGAAAAGCAATCCTCCCAGGATAGCAACAGAAGTTATCGAATATAGGTAGAGTTTACTACCTTCGTTCGTTGTATTAATCATGGTGTATAAGTAGATAAGTAGTGTGTAGTAGTTGGATTAGATAATAGTAAGGCGATAAAGCTCTACCTCTATCGCCTTATATTTGATTCTCTATTAGCAGTACATATTCAGAATTGCTTCGTAAAGTTCTTGTTTGCCGCTAGTCTGCTTTGGTTCACCGTTCGCTTTAGCATAAGCAACTACATCTTCCAAAGATAATTTACCTTCCTCAAATTCTTTACCTTTACCACCGTCGAATGAAGCATAACGATCAGACAACATTTTCTTGTATGGAGATTCGTTCAGCAGAGTTGCCGCACTTTCCAATGCACGAGCCATAGCGTCCATACCTGCAATGTGAGCAATAAAAATGTCTTCCAAATCAGTAGAATTACGGCGAGTTTTGGCATCGAAATTAGTTCCGCCATTACCCAAACCGCCATTACGGATGATTTGCATCATCGCCTGAGTCAGTTCATAGTTGTCAATCGGGAATTGGTCTGTATCCCAACCATTCTGATAGTCGCCACGGTTAGCGTCGATAGAACCTAACATACCGTTATCTACTGCTACTGCCAACTCATGTTCGAAAGTGTGGCCAGCCAAAGTAGCATGGTTTACTTCGATGTTAACTTTGAAATCTTTATCCAAACCATGAGCTTTCAGGAAGCCGATCACAGTTTCCGTATCTACATCATACTGATGCTTAGTCGGTTCCATAGGTTTCGGTTCAATCAGGAAAGTACCTTTAAAACCACGGGCACGAGCATAATCACGAGCAATAGTCAACATCTGTGCAAGGTGTTCTTTTTCACGTTTTTGATCTGTATTCAAAAGAGACATATAACCTTCACGACCACCCCAAAACACATAGTTCTGACCGCCCAATTCGATAGTTGCGTCAATTGCATTCTTGATTTGTACAGCAGCACGGGCCACTACGTCAAAATCAGGATTTGTTGCAGCACCATTCATATAACGGGCATGGCCGAATACGTTGGCAGTACCCCATAACAGTTTGATACCAGTTTCTGCTTGTTTCTGTTTTGCGTATGCTACGATTTCTTTTAAGTTAGCTTCATATTCTTCAATGCTAGCACCTTCTAAAACCAAGTCTACATCGTGAAAACAATAGTATTCAATACCCATTTTCTGCATGAATTCAAAACCTGCATCCATTTTATCTTTTGCAGCCTGTATAGCATCTGTATTACCGTTCCAAGGGAACAGTTTTGTTCCACTACCGAATTGGTCGCCACCTTCAGCGCATAATGTATGCCACCATGCCATAGAGAACTTCAACCAATCTTTCATCTTCTTGCCGTTGATTACTTTTTCAGCATCGTAATAACGGAATGCCATAGGGTTTTTACTATCTTTACCTTCGAATTTAATCTTTTCAATTCCCGGGAAAAATTCTTTTGTTGCCATAATTCTTTATATTTTAAATGATTATTTATATTGTTACTTGTTATCTGAGTTGAAAATAGAAATTTTATCGACCATTGATTTTTCTAGACGATATTTCCATTTGGCGTATGCATCTGCATATTCTTGGTGTTTAGCCACATTAGGTTCGATAATATTTAGCTTTTCAAGTGTTGCAAAAGCCTCATTATTATCCTTGTAGATACCTGCACCGATACCTGCGCCTTTGGCAGCACCGACAGAGCCATCCGTGTCATAAAGTTCGATTGTAGCCCCTGTCACTCCTGCTAAAGTGTCACGGAAGATAGAACTCAGGAACATATTTGCGTGTCCGGCATGAATCATCTTTACCGGAATACCCATTTGTTCCATAATATCTATACCATATTTAAAAGAAAACACAATACCTTCCTGGGCTGCACGAATAATATGATGTTTGCCATGAGTATTAAAATCTATCCCACGGATACTACAGCCTATCTCCTTATTATTCAGCATACGTTCGGCACCATTACCGAAGGGAAGAATGCTGATTCCTGCGCTACCTATCGGAGCTTTGGAAGCCAGCACGTTCATTTCATTATATGATATTCCTTCAGGTGCAATAGTACGTTTTACCCATGAGTTAAGGATACCTGTGCCGTTGATACAAAGCAATACTCCCAAGCGGGTCTGCTCTTTCGAATGATTCACGTGCGCAAAAGTGTTGACACGTGACTGCGGATCATAATTCACTTCCCCATTCACTCCATAAACAACTCCTGATGTGCCTGCTGTAGAAGCAATTTCACCCGGATTGAACACATTCAGAGAAAGAGCATTATTCGGCTGGTCACCGGCACGATAAGTAATGGGGGTTCCTTCTTTTAATCCCAATTCTTTGGCTGCTATTGCATTTACACATCCTTGCTCGGCAAAAGTCGGTTTAATATCGGCAATCAATGACGAATTGAATCCATAATAATCCATCAAGAAATCGGCTATACGATTGTTTTTGAAGTCCCAGAACATACCTTCCGAAAGTCCGGAAACAGTTGTACAGATTTCTCCGCTCAATTTCATGGCGATATAATCACCTGGCAGCATTATTTTGTAAATCTGTTCATAGATAGCTGGTTCATTCTGTTTAATCCAAGCCAATTTGGAAGCGGTAAAGTTTCCCGGTGAGTTTAGGAGATGAGAAAGACATTTTTCTTCTCCGATAGTTTCAAATGCCTTCTGACCACAAGGCACAGCACGCGAATCACACCAGATAATAGCAGGACGCAATACTTGTTGGTCTTTGTCTACACATACCAGACCATGCATCTGATAAGAGATACCAATTGCCTTAATCTCAGCCGCACTGACTCCGGATTCATTCATAATGGCTTGTGTAGACAACTTTAAGTTCTCCCACCAGCTTTCCGGATCTTGCTCCGCCCAACCGGGATTCACTGCAATAATTTTTGCCTCTGTTTTCGGAAAGAATGCCGATGATACACATTTACCAGTTTCAGCATTTACCAAGCTCGCTTTTACAGACGAGCTACCTATGTCATAACCTAATAAAAACATGATTTTATTTACGATTTAACGATTTTCAATTTTATTACTTAGATTTACCAAACACCCGGCATATATCACCGTCTCACCTTATTGTATATCTTCTTATCGAACTTATAATAGCGTGCGGCACGATGGGCTACTCCTTGTTGCTTTTCTTCCAAAGGAACCACATATTCCATCATTGCTATTTTTTTATGGAAGTTACGCACATCTACAACTTTGTCATATACTAGTTCAAAAAGAGTTCTCAATTGCGCAGCTGTAAACTTACGCGAAAGTAGTTCGAACAACATTGAAGGGTTAAATTCCACAAACTGACGGATGTATGTCATTGCTTCCTTAATAATCAGATTATGATCGAACGCCAATGTCTTTACTTCTTTCAGAGCAATCCAACAAGCCTGATGCTCGTCCAGATTCTTATCCAAAGTTCTATCTATCTTAACCATTGACAAATATGCAATAGTCACAATACGCTCTACCCTTGACTGCATTGCCCGTTCCAACCAGCGAACATCTTTCGGATTACTCGTTCTGTTTTTGGAACCGAATGCTTTAAACTGCATCAGGTTTACATTTTTAAGTCCTGTCAATTCATATAATACGCGCTGTGCAGCCTCGTCCAGATCCTCATCCATATAAATAAGACTTCCGGGAAGTTTCATATCGTGATATACTTCTCCATTATCTTCACCTGCACGTTTCACAAGCAACACTTTCAGTTGTTCGCCGTCAAAACCAATCACTACACAATCTACTGATATATGATTGTTGGCCAAAGGTGTATTTTTCTGTATATTCTGCATATCCGTTTTTTTAATATGGCGCAAATATAGAGGCTAATATTCGCTTAAACAAAAATAATTAATATGCTATAAAACATTGTTTATCACATAAATACATATCATATATTCTACAATATCAATACTTAGTGTTATCTTATGAATTACAATATGTATTTTAGTCTTTTCCAGGAAGAGTAATTGTATAAAGTACAAAAACCAGATTGATGCTTTATTTTCAGTACTTTTCATAATCTATAGAATAAATTCAGATAGGGATACTTATTGTACTTTAAACGATATGTCATTTTGTACCTTATCGTTTTTTATTCTATCTTTGTATCGTAACTATTAAAAAATCCAAAATGGAACGTCATCCAGTCATTTTATCCATTGCTGGTTCCGATTGTTCGGGAGGAGCAGGTATTCAGGCGGATATCAAAACAATCTCGGCTTTGGGAGGCTATGCAGCGTCAGTCATCACCGCAGTTACCGTACAAAATACATTAGGGGTACACGCTGTACAATCAGTGCTGCCTGAGATTGTCCGTGGGCAGATAGAAGCTGTTATGGATGATTTGCAACCGGTTGCAATCAAGATAGGTATGGTTAGTGACATTCAGATCGTTCGTACCATTGTAGACTGCCTGCGAAAATATATACCGGAATATATTGTTTATGATCCGGTCATGGTGTCTACCAGCGGACGAAAACTAATGTCGGACGAAACTATAGAAGAAATTAAAAGAGAACTGCTCCCACTCGTCACTTTAATTACTCCCAATCTTGACGAAGCAAGTGTTCTGACAGATAAAAGCATTCATAACATACATGAAATGCAGGAAGCGGCCAAAAGGTTGGTGGATGAGTATCAGACAAGTGTATTAATAAAAGGGGGGCATTTGGAGGGTGACAGAATGTGCGACCTCTTACATACGTCAGAATCGATCTTCCATATATATGAGGAGAAAAAGATAGAAAGTAACAATTTGCACGGAACAGGCTGTACCCTCTCCTCCGCTATTGCGACCAACCTGGCAAAAGGCTATCCTTTACGGGAATCTATCCAACATGCCAAATCATATATCACTCAGGCTATCATTGCAGGCAAGGATTTGCACATCGGACATGGCAATGGTCCGTTATGGCATTTCCCGGATTCGGTTGCACAAATATGTACATTTTGTGCGGTCGTATCATAAAAATCCGTAACTTTGCACCCGCAATTAAAAATCAATTAAATAATAAAGATATGAAAGCATTCGTTTTTCCCGGTCAAGGTGCTCAATTCGTAGGAATGGGTAAAGACCTGTATGAAAATTCAGCTTTAGCTAAAGAATTATTTGAAAAAGCAAATGATATTCTTGGATATCGCATTACAGATATCATGTTCAATGGTACGGACGAGGATCTTCGTCAAACGAAGGTTACTCAACCTGCCGTATTCCTTCACTCGGTAATCTCCGCTCTTTGTATGGGGGATGATTTCAAACCGGAAATGACAGCAGGACATTCACTCGGTGAATTTTCCGCATTGGTTGCTGCCGGAGCTTTGAGCTTTGAAGACGGTCTGAAACTTGTTTATGCACGTGCAATGGCTATGCAGAAAGCCTGTGAAGCGACTCCTTCTACAATGGCTGCTATCATCGCATTGCCGGATGAAAAGGTGGAAGAAATCTGTACTACCGTAAATGCTGAAGGTGAAGTTTGTGTACCGGCTAACTACAACTGTCCGGGACAAATCGTTATCTCCGGTTCCGTACCAGGCATCGAGAAGGCTTGCGAACTAATGAAAGCTGCCGGAGCAAAACGAGCTCTCCCATTGAAAGTTGGTGGTGCTTTCCACTCTCCGTTAATGGATCCTGCAAAAGTAGAATTGGAAGCTGCTATCAATGCAACAGAAATCCATACTCCTAAATGCCCGGTATATCAGAATGTAGACGCACTTCCTCATACTGACCCTGTTGAAATCAAAAAGAATCTGGTTGCTCAGTTGACAGCTTCTGTACGTTGGACTCAATCTGTTAAAAATATGATTGCCGACGGTGCTACTGACTTCACAGAATGTGGACCAGGTGCAGTATTGCAAGGTCTGATTAAGAAAATTGACGGTACTGTTAGTGCTCATGGCATTGCATAAAATCAATAAATACAGTATTTATTAGTTTACAGCGTGTTGGCAATTCTGCCAACACGCTTTTTTTATTCCGAATCTTCATACCAAAAAGAGAGTGATATGCTCTAAAACATTCAGGTAGATTTCTTTTTCGTAAACTTTCCGTATCTTGCTTCTGTTTTATTAGCAGGAATCATTTACTCAAATTTGTGAGCCATGAAAATACATGAATATCAAGCGAAAGAGATTTTCTCTAAGTATGGAATACCTGTTGAGAGGCACACTTTATGCCGTACTGCTGCAGGTGTTGTAGCTGCATATCGGAGTGTAGGTGCAGATAGAGTTGTCATTAAGGCACAGGTATTGACCGGAGGCCGGGGAAAGGCCGGAGGCGTCAAACTGGTAAACAACACGGAAGATGCTTATCAGGAAGCTAAAAATATACTCGGAATGAGTATTAAAGGCCTTCCCGTCAATCAGATATTGGTTAGCGAAGCAGTTGATATTACCGGCGAATATTATGTCAGTTTCACTATCGACCGAAATACACGTTCCGTTATTCTAATGATGAGTGCATCCGGTGGTATGGATATTGAACAAGTGGCTCGTCAGACACCGGAGAAAATTATTCGGTATTCAATCAATCCTTTCATTGGCATTCCAGATTATTTGGCACGTCATTTCGCCTTTTCACTTTTTCCCAAAACGGAACAAGCAAGTAAAATGGCTGTCATCCTGCAAGCACTTTATAAAATCTTCATGGAGAATGATGCCTCTTTGGTTGAGATCAATCCGTTAGCGCTAACAACAAAAGGTATGTTAATAGCTATTGATGCCAAAATTGTTTTCGATGACAACGCTCTATGTCGGCATCCTGAAATACATGCTTTATTCGACCCGACAGAGGAAGAAAAGGTAGAAGCCGACGCCAAAGAAAGAGGTTTCAGTTATGTTCGCATGGACGGTAATATAGGTTGCATGGTGAACGGTGCCGGACTCGCTATGGCAACAATGGATATGATTAAGATTTATGGAGGTAATCCTGCCAACTTTCTTGATATTGGCGGTAGTTCCAATCCCATAAAAGTAGTGGAAGCCATGAAGCTTCTATTACAAGATGAAAAAGTAAAAGTTGTTCTGATCAATATTTTCGGAGGGATTACCCGTTGTGACGATGTGGCAATCGGGCTTATTCAGTCATTCGAGCAGATAAAGAGTGAAATACCCATCATTGTCCGGCTAACAGGAACGAATGAAAATATCGGCCGCGATCTTCTACGAAATCATAGCCGTTTTCAGATAGCAACAACTATGCAGGAAGCAGCGTTAATGGCTATAAAATCATAATGCGTAACAATATCAATAAAAAGTAAAAAACAATTATGAGTATATTAATAGATAAATCCACCCGTTTGATTGTACAAGGAATTACTGGTCGGGACGGGCTCTTTCATGCCAGGAAGATGAAGGAATATGGAACCAACGTTGTAGGAGGTACTTCTCCCGGTAAAGGGGGAACTGATGCAAACGGTATCCCAGTGTTTAACACCATGTATGAAGCTGTGGAACAGACGCAGGCTAATACTTCTATAATCTTTGTTCCGGCACGTTTTGCAGCAGATGCTATCATGGAGGCGGCAGATGCCGGTATCCGGTTAATTGTCTGTATCGCGGAAGGTATCCCTACACTGGATGTCATCAAAGCGCATCAATTCATTAAACAAAAGGGGGCAATACTGGTTGGTCCTAACTGTCCGGGATTGATTTCTCCGGGAAAAAGTATGGTCGGTATCCTCCCGGGACAAGTTTTTCAGAAAGGAAACGTGGGTGTCATTAGCCGTAGCGGTACACTTACGTATGAAATTGTATATCACTTAACCGCTAATGGCATGGGACAATCCACAGCTATTGGTATCGGCGGCGACCCCGTAGTAGGGCTTCATTTCCGTGAACTGTTAGAAATGTTCCAGAATGACACCGAAACCGAAGCTATTGTTTTAATCGGTGAGATTGGCGGAAATGCGGAAGAACAGGCTGCCGAATATATTCGTAACCATGTAACTAAACCCGTTGTAGCATTCATCGCAGGGCAATCTGCTCCTTTGGGAAAACAAATGGGGCATGCAGGAGCTATTATCTCCGGAACTTCCGGTTCGGCTAAAGAAAAGATAGAAGCATTAGAGGCAGCCGGTATTCAGGTTGCACAGGAGCCGTCGGACATTCCTGCATTATTAAAAGCAGCAAAAGATACAACGAGAGATATTCTGAAATTACGAGAACAAGAACTGGTAGATTTGGAACTGGAACTCAATAACATGGTGGATGATGAAGAAAACAACAACAGAGATTAACAGAAAGAAGGGCGTGTTAGTTTCCTGACACGCCCTTCTTTCTATCACTATTATTTAGTTTTAGTTCTTCGGCAAAGCTTCTTTCACTACCATTGAACGACCTACGTATTCTGCGCCATTCAACTGTTTGATAACATTATTAGCTTCTGCATCATCCGGCATTTCAACAAATGCGAATCCTTTTGATCTTCTAGTTTCACGGTCTGTGATTAACTTTACTGAAGCAACTGTTCCATACTCTTCCATTACATTTCTCAAGTCTGATTCCTTAACATTATAGCTAAGATTTCCAATGTACAAATTCATAAAATACAAATATAAAAAATTAATAATTCAATAAGAAAGTTATTGGAAAATCTTAATTAGAAATGGATATACTCAAATAAATGAGAAGATTCACGTAAAATAATCAAATCGTAATAAACCTTATTATTGTTGTTGGTTGCAAAGGAAAGCATTATTTGGCGATATTGCACTACATTCCTCTCTTTTTCTTTTCATAAAACATCTTTTTTATGAAATTAGGTCAATACTTAACGTTCATATTCCTCTTTCCCTTCTATCAAGTAATCAAAATCGATTGTTTTCTTCGGATATATCCTCAAAAAAGAATTTTAAAGTACGAGTACTGTAGAAATCTACAAATAAACTGTTGTGATAAGACAGCATATCTAAAGGAATGAAAAAATATCTGCCTAATAAGGAAGTCCGGTTTAAATAATCTTTTAAAATCATCCGCAATTAGGCATAATGTCACTCTTTTCATAAATTCGTCACCTATTAAGGCACGAAAACAATCTAACCAAACATGAAAAATTTTAATCACTATGCCGGACGCGAGGAATTCTCCGCATTTAAAGACTTCTTTTTGACACATGGGCAATGTAAAGAAATGAAGAAAAAGGAATATTTCACTCTGCAGGGAGCTTTGGCTACACATGGAGCTTACATAGAAGAAGGGTTATTTCGATATATCTGTACAGACGACAGAGGATACGAGCATATTGTCGGTTATTCTTTTGCCGGAGAGTATGTAGGTGACTATCCGGCATGCTTGAAAAAAGAGAAAGCTATGGTAAGCATCCAGGCTGCAAGTGATGCTCGAATTTACTATGCTTCTGCCGAAGATATGAGGAATTTCTTCTCTACAAATGAAATGACACAAAACTTAGAACGGATTCTTGCAGAAGAGCTCTTTGTACAAACCTATATGCGTCTATTAGACATTTATTGTAAAACTCCCACCGAACTGTATTTAGATTTAGTGAAACGCTATCCTGATTTTCAGAATTTTATTACTCTAAAAGAAGTAGCCTCTTTCCTTCGAGTTACTCCGGAAACGATTAGTCACATACGTAAGAAATTCGAATAATAACTACTAATAAAACTATCCGACGATGAACGTAGATCAATTGGTTTATTACTAAAAAATGAGATAAACAAAAAATTCCCGATTCATCACGAACCGAGAATTTTTATGAGTTATTTATACTACATTCGAAGTTTTGCTTTATTCTTTCACTTCTTCACCCTTTTCATTCATCAGGACTGTTACTTCCTGCGAATCTTTAGTAGTAAGAATTACTTTATAAACCTTACCGCTCTCTTTTTCCGCTACATAAGCTTCTTTGATTGTAGCACCTTCATAGTTCTTGGCAACAGCCTGTGCCACTGCTTCCGGTAACTCTTTTACATCAATCTTAGTAAACTCATCCTGTGGAACTTGCACCTGCATTTCTACAGATGTAGTGTTGATTACTTCCTGTGCAAATGCTACAGAACTACCTAATCCCATTACTAATGCTACTGCTACTAATACCTTTTTCATAATCGTAATTTTTTAAGTGTGAATTATAAAAACCATTATTTATTATCGCTATACTTATCATATTGCAAAACGGATACCAAATATCAGCTTTTTACATATATCGTTAAAAATCAGACGAATAAAAAGTAGGCGGGTTCTATCTGATTGTGGAATTAGTGTAGAATTATGTGGAAGTGAGGAGTGCAATTGGGGAAAATAAAAGCCTATCTTGCTTTGAGAAGACAGGCTTTTACTCATATTATCAGTTACTACATTATCCGCAATGGAAATATTTATGAACCAAATCAAGCATTTCCTGCGGTTTTCCGTCCAGATCCGCACGTAGTGTCTTATCCTCATAATTGCGAAGTTTACGGATGATGCCGTCAATCATTGCCGAACTAAATACATTGTATTGTTCGAAAATAGCCCGTTGCTGTTCCAGACAATCGGCGGACGCAACACAGCTATCCGGTAATTGAGCCAATGCTTTCAGCTTATCTTCGTTTTCTTTCTGGTGAATATTTACATTCACATACGTCTTTTCAGCCAGTTCCAAAGCATTTTCTATTTCAAAACCATGACGGCAGGCTACAGCCAGTCCGGCAAGCAGTTGATATAAATCTGCCGAACCGTCCGGTGAACGCATTTCCACAGTCTGCTTTTGGGTGGTATCAAAATAGCTTTCCGTTTCTAACGGATTCGCTAATGTACACATATCCTTCTTGGCAGCCCATCCCAAAGGTACACGTACCAATACAGAACGGTTGCGGTCGCCCCAGCAAACATTCGTTGGTGCTTCCTGGTGCGGAACAAGACGGAAGTATGAAGTAGGATTTGTATTTCCGAAGGCTGTGATTGAAGGCGCAAGCTCCATCATTCCAGCAATAGCCTTCCGGGCTGTTTCCGACAAAATTCCGTCTTTTAACATCTGATTCTTTCCGTCCTGCATGATACGCATATGGACATGCAGACCGGAACCCGCTTTACCTGCTGTTATCTTAGGAGCGAACGTAACATTATATCCATATTTGAATCCTAAGTTACGAATTACCCATTTGGCAATCATCAATTGGTCGGCGGCCTGTTCGACAGGAACCGGCAAAAACTCTATTTCATTCTGCTCATAGATATAGCCTTCCAAAGTAAAGTTACCTACTTCAGAGTGTCCGTACTTAATTTGCCCGCCAGTTTGTGAGATATAAGACATACATTGTGTACGGAACTCATTAAATTTGGCATAAGGTCCCGATTCATGATAACCACGTTGATCGGTTGCCTCAAACATACCCGTATCCGGTGCTATCACATAATATTCCAACTCTCCCATTGCCTGAAACTCCATTCCCGTCACGTCCGTAAATGCTTTGCTCGCTTTATGAAGCGTATATTCCGGTGAACTTTCCAACGGTTCTCCATCCTTATTGAAGAAAGAACAAAGGATAGACAGCGTAGGTATCTCAGCAAACGGATCAACAAATGCTGTGCGAAACCGAGGAATAACATAAAGATCACTACTTCCCGCTTCGATAAAAGAGAAAAGGCTGGAACCGTCCACCCGTTCTCCACAGGTAAGGATAGCTTCCAGATAAGCTTGATTGTTAATGACAAAATTCAAAGTTTTCAGACGACCATCTCCCGCAGGATACATGAAGTTGACCATACGGATGTCGTTTTGTTGGATAAATGAAATGATGTCGGCTTTGGTAAATTCAGAAGTCGGCTTCTGGAGAAATGCCACTAATTTATTGGCATTCATTGATAACTCTTGATTCATGATCGGTTGTTTTTCGTTGTTGTATGATTAAAAACGGTTTGTTAAACGCCAAAGATAAGGAAAAGTTGGAAAAACGACTTTAAAGAGAGTAAAAAACTATCTCTATGTCGTTATTAAAAACGCTTTAAATCTCTTTTTCTACAAAAAATATTCCGGTGTCATTATTGTAAGTCACGGTTGCCTATTTCCATATTGACTACGGCATAGGCTACAGACTGGTTCGACTTTCTCTTGTCCCCGTAATTGCAGGGCTGCGCAAAATAATCTTATATATTGGTAAATACCTCATCTATCAGATAAATATAAGCAATTATTCTTCAAAACAGGGGTGAAAAAGATCTTATTTAAAAATGAAATACTACTTTTGTAAAAGATATCACCTTATATATAATGTTATGCAATACATTTACAAATATCAGTCCCCTATCGGTGGAATAACAATCGCAAGTGACGGTAGCTCTTTGACAGGTTTGTGGTTTGATGGACAGAAATATTTTGCAGCTTCGTTGTCTCCGGAACACGAAGAAAAAGTATTGCCCGTATTCGAGCAAACCATAGAATGGCTCGATTGTTATTTCAGTGGGAAAAATCCCGGTTTCATGCCTGAGATACACTTGGAAAGTACTCCTTTCCGTCTCTCCGTATGGGAAATATTAAAAAAAATCCCTTACGGCAAAATCATTACGTACAAGGATATTGCTAAGGAAATAGCTCGCCTAAACGGACTACCGTCCATGTCGATGCAAGCGGTGGGCAATGCAGTGGGACACAATCCTATTAGTATTATTATACCCTGCCACCGGGTTGTAAGTTGTAACGGCAGCCTGACAGGATATGCAGGCGGTATTTCTAAAAAGATAGAGTTGCTCACTCTTGAACAGGTGGATATGACAAACCTGTTCGTACCGAAGAAAGGAACAGCACTGTAAATCCGGAAAATGTCCTTTGCCTGAAAAACTAATTGATTGCTCCGCCTGTTTTATTTTCAGTAGAAACATTCAAATAACAAACCCATGAAAAAGGACATTTTAAAAGACCTGCTTGCTAAACCCGGAAGACAATATTCCGTCTCCGATTTCGATCCGTCATTTATCGGCGAACTATCCAAACAGGATGCTAAAGGTCAACTGACTAAAAACGTAGAGAAACTTTCCGAACTGCAAAGCATGCTCTACGCCCAGAATCGCTATTCGATTCTTATTATTTTTCAGGCTATGGACGCAGCCGGAAAAGACGGGACAATCAAACACGTCATGTCCGGTATCAATCCGCAAGGATGCCAAGTATTTTCGTTCAAGCAACCTTCTGCCGAGGAATTGGACCACGATTATCTCTGGCGTATCAATCGTTGCCTGCCCGAAAGAGGGAGAATCGGAATTTTCAACCGTTCTCACTATGAAGACGTGCTTATCGCCAAAGTGCATCCCGAAATTATACTGTCCAACAAATTGCCGGGTGTAGAAACCATCAAAGACATTGACTCTGATTTTTGGAAACGCCGTTACCGGCAAATCAATGATTTCGAACGTTATCTGACGGAAAACGGAACCGTTGTCCTGAAATTCTTCCTGAACGTATCAAAAGCCGAACAGAAAAAGCGTTTCATGGAAAGGTTGGATGACAAAACCAAAAACTGGAAATTTTCTTCCGCAGATGTTAAGGAACGCCAGTTTTGGGATGAGTATATGAAAGCTTATGCAGATGTACTAACCGAAACATCTACCGAACTGGCTCCGTGGTACGTAATCCCTGCCGACAATAAATGGTTTATGCGCTACGCAGTAGGACACATTATCTGCGAGCGGATGAAACAACTGGACCTGCATTACCCCAAACTATCTGAAGAAGGATTAAAACAACTGGAAGATTGTAAAAAAAGTGTGTCCGATATTAACTTCTGATTCACTTGCACTTATCCTTTTTTATTCTAACTTTGTAGAGCAACTATGTATAAACAAAAAATGATAAGCTATGGACATCCAAACATTTATTCAAAACTTCCGGGAGGCATTCGGAGAGAAGGCCGAACTGCCTCTTGTATTCTGGTATTCGGACACGCAGGAAGGAACGGCGGAAAAAATAAATGGCTGTTTCTTTAAAGGTATGAAAACGGCAAGAGAAGGCGGTATCATCAGCCTGAATGCCGAAACAATCGGCTGTGGTGGCGGCAAGTTCTATACCGGTTTTACCGAAATGCCCGAACACGTCCCGACTTTTGTCTCATTAAAAGAGCGGTACAAACAGACTCCGCAAATGGTCATCGACTTTATACAGCAAATCGGAGTACTCAAAGCAGAAAAGAAATACCTTCATTTTGCGCGTATAGACAGGATAGAAAGTCTGAAAGAAGTGGAAGGTGTCGTATTCATAGCCAACCCCGATATGCTTTCCGGACTTACCACATGGGCTTATTATGATAATAATGCTGAAGACGGTGTAGTTTCCATGTTCGGTTCCGGTTGTAGCTGCATAGTAACGCAAGCTACCATAGAAAATCGAAAAGGCGGCAAACGGACATTCATCGGTTTCTTCGATCCGTCGGTACGTCCCTACTTCGAACCCGATAAATTGAGCTATACTATACCTATGTCCAGATTCAGGGAAATGTGTGGCACAATGCGCCAAAGTTGCTTATTCGATACTCATGCTTGGGGAAAGATCCGGGAAAGAATGGATAGTGAATAGAGCAAAAAACAGGTCAAATAGTTTCAAATAGGTATGAAACTTTTCCATCCTGTTTTTAATATAATAAGCAGATTGTTCTTTACCGGATTAAACCTTTCCTGCAAAGAACAGTCTTATCCTCAAGATATTATTGTTCTATTAAATATAAAAGTTCTTAACGAAAATGGAAACATCTGCCAAGCTCTACTCGCTGAATTACAGTAATGTAAAAACTTACTTGTCCGCTCTGTTGTTTATTGCAGGCAACATTGCACTTCCACAACTATGCCATCTCATACCTTATGGTGGTCCTACCCTGCTGCCCATTTATTTTTTCACGTTGATTGCAGGCTATAAATATGGCTTTCGTGTAGGATTATTGACCGCGATTCTTTCTCCTGTCATTAATCACTTGCTGTTCGCCATGCCTTCGGAAGCTACGCTTCCTGTTATGTTGATAAAATCCACTTTACTTGCTGGAGCTTCTGCCTTTGCCGCACGAATGCTAAAATCTGTCTCTTTATTGGGCGTTCTTGGTGTCGTGCTTTTCTACCAGATTATAGGAATAGCTTTTGAATGGGCGATTCTTGGTAATTTCTATGTAGCAGTACAAGATTTCCGTATCGGTACTCCGGGAATGTTGATCCAGTGGTTTGGTGGCTATGCCCTGTTAAAAGCGATTGCAAAATTCTAAACTCAAAATAGAAAAATGGACAGAAGGGACTTTTTAAAAACAGTAGCCATAACCGGTGCTGCTTTGACTATACAGCACTCGGAAGCTATGGAGGTATTAACTCAGACTATCAATAAAGCAAACGGAGCTAACCCTGATCTGGTAGCAGTCATGGGTGGAGAGCCGGAAGCCATGTTCCGCCGCGCCATAAGCGAACTGGGTGGGATGAAGCAATTCGTTAAACCAGGACAAAAGGTTGTTGTGAAGCCTAACATCGGTTGGGACAAGGTGCCGGAACTGGCAGGAAATACAAATCCGAAGTTAGTGGCGGAAATCGTGAAACAATGCTTTGCCGCCGGAGCAAAAGAAGTGACCGTATTTGACCATACCTGTGACGACTGGCAGAAATGCTACAAAAACAGTGGCATTGAAGCTGTAGCAAAAGCCGCCGGAGCAAAAGTAATGCCCGCACATCTGGAATCTTACTACAAACCGGTAGATCTCCCAAGCGGCAAAAAAATGAAGAAAGCAAAAGTGCATGAAGCAATCCTGAACTGCGACGTATGGATAAATGTCCCTATCCTGAAAAACCATGGCGGAGCCAATCTGACTATCTCCATGAAAAACCATATGGGAATTGTATGGGATCGCGGATTCTTTCACCAAAACGACTTGCAACAATGTATTGCCGATATTTGTACCCTGCAAAAGAAAGCCGCGCTGAACGTTGTAGATGCCTACCGGATTATGAAGACTAACGGTCCTCGCGGACGCTCTGCTTCAGATGTCGTTTTGGCAAAGGGATTGTTTATCTCACCGGATATTGTAGCGGTGGACACAGCCGCTGCCAAATTCTTCAACCAAGTGCGTGAGATGCCGTTGGATACAGTAGGACATCTTGCCAAAGGAGAAGCACTGAAAGTAGGAACCATGAATCTTGACAAATTAAATGTCAAGCGAATCAAGATGTAAATCAACCATGTTAAGAAAGATACGTATTGGAATATCAGCACTTTTTTTTGTACTGATTACTTTCTTTTTTCTCGATTTCGCAGAAATATTACCTAACAGTTTTCATCGTCTGGTACACTTACAATTTGTTCCAGCCTTGCTTTCATTAAGTGTAGGTATCTTATTATTTCTCATTGTGTTAACACTTTTATTCGGCCGTATCTATTGTTCGACGATATGTCCTATGGGGATTTTGCAAGATATCATTGCGCGCCTGTCAAAATCAACAAGTAAAAAGAAAAAAAGATATAGTTACAGTCCTGCAAAAAATAGATTACGTTGGAGTGTGCTTGGGGGGACTGTCATCTCTTTTCTATGCGGATTCACGTTTATCGTAGGACTGCTTGATCCATACAGCGCATACGGTCGGATAGTAGTACATGTATTTAAACCGATATATATGCTGGGAAATAATCTTTTGGAATCCGCTTTCTCCAAGTTCGACAATTATACGTTTTACCAGGTGGATACTTCTATTTTAAGTATTTCATCTCTTTTCATTGCAGTCGTCATACTTACAATGATTTTTATAATGGCATGGAAGCACGGACGGACTTGGTGCAACACGATTTGTCCTGTAGGAACAATTTTAGGCTTATTAAGCCGGTTCTCATTATTCAAAGTCCGCATTGACTCCGACAAGTGTAACAGTTGCGGACTCTGCGCTACCAAATGTAAGGCAGCGTGCATCAATAGTAAAGAGCATACTGTTGATTATGGTCGTTGTGTAGATTGCTTTGACTGCCTGGGGGGCTGCAAACAAAAGGCATTGATCTACCAACCTTCACTCTCCCCTACCGATTCATCCAAACGTCGTTTTCTCGTTGCAGGACTACTTACTGCCGGAGCAGTTCCGAAACTACTTTCACAAGTTAAAGAATCCGTTGCAAGTCTGGGAGGTAAAAAAGTATACAAAAAAGAGAATCCGATTACTCCGCCGGGGTCTGTCAGCCGTGAACATTTTCAGCAGCAATGTACATCGTGCCATCTTTGTATCAGCAAATGCCCATCGCATGTACTGAAGCCAGCTTTCATGGAGTATGGCTTGGCAGGAGTAATGCAACCTACCGTCAGTTTCGAGAAAGGATTCTGCAATTTTGATTGTACTGTTTGCGGAGATGTTTGTCCTAACGGGGCTATTCTTCCGATAAGTGTAAAGCAAAAACATCTTACACAAATGGGATATGTTGTTTTTATCGAGGAAAATTGCATCGTTTATACAGACGGAACTAGTTGTGGGGCCTGCTCTGAACACTGTCCCACGCAGGCTGTCGCAATGGTGCCTTATAAGGACGGGTTGACGATTCCCCATGTAAATAAAGAGATTTGCGTAGGCTGTGGTGGATGCGAATATGTTTGCCCTGCTCGTCCGTTCCGTGCTATCTATATTGAAGGGAATCCGGTACAAAAGGAAGCAAAACCATTTAAAGAAAGCGAAGAGCACAAGGGTGAAATAGACGATTTTGGGTTCTGATCGGCGTAGTACCGGAACAAAGTTTCCATCCGGCATACTAAAAACTATCCATTATATTTCTTCTACTTTCAATAAATTCACTAAATTCGTGGCGAATTAAAGACAGAAAAAACTCATGGAGGTATATACAAACAATTGGACGAACCGGAAATATCAGATAGGTTATGCTCTAAGTGGAGGATTTATTAAAGGATTCGCTCATTTGGGCGTAATGCAAGCTCTCCTGGAGCATGATATTAAACCGGATATTATCTCCGGAGTAAGCGCTGGAGCTCTTGCGGGAGTCTTTTATGCAGATGGTAATGAACCTCACAAAGTGCTGGATTATTTTTCCGGACACAAATTTCAAGACCTGACCAAGCTGGTAATCCCCAAGAAAGGATTATTTGACCTTTGCGAATTTATAGATTTCCTTCGTACCAATGTAAAAGCAAAGAATCTGGAAGAACTCCAGATTCCCTTGATCATCACGGCAACCGATCTTGACCACGGACGTATGGTTCATTTTCACCGTGGTTCCATTGCCGAACGGGTAGCTGCTTCGTGCTGTATGCCTGTCATGTTTGCTCCGGTAAATATTGATGGAACGAACTACGTAGACGGTGGATTGATGATGAATCTCCCGGTTTCCACTCTCCGTAGAGTCTGTGACAAGGTAGTAGCAGTTAATGTAAGCCCGATCATGGCGCAAGATTATAAAATGAATATTGTCAGCATCGCTATGCGTTCGTTTCATTTCATGTTCCGTGCCAATACTTTCCCTGAAAGAGAAAAATGTGATTTGCTGATTGAACCTTATAACCTATATGGGTATAGCAACACGGAATTGGAAAAAGCGGAAGAAATCTTCGAGCAAGGATATAATACCGCTAACGGAGTGCTGAATCAATTATTAGTTGAAAAAGGAAAGATCTGGAAGTAATGCTTCTTATTGAAGTAGTTAATATTAGAAATGTAAAAATCTACTCTATATGAATAACGAAAATAAAATAATTATCTATCAAGTGTTCACCCGGCTGTTCGGCAACAATAATAACCACTGCGTCTACAATGGAGATATAGTCACCAACGGTTGCGGAAAAATGGCGGATTTTACTCTCAAAGCACTTAGTGAAATCAAAAAACTGGGTACTACACATATTTGGTACACAGGTATTATCGAGCATGCTACTCAGACAGATTATCGTCGCTATAATATCAGTCCGGATCATCCTGCCATTGTAAAAGGAAAAGCCGGTTCGCCCTATGCTATCAAAGATTATTATGATGTAGACCCTGACTTGGCGAATGACATTCCCGAACGAATGAGAGAATTCGAGAATCTTGTACGACGTACACATCGTGCGGGACTAAAAGTTATAATTGATTTTGTTCCCAACCATGTAGCACGCCAATACCATTCTGATGCACAACCGGACGGGACAACGGAATTGGGAGCTAACGATGATTCAAGCCAGTCTTTCAGTCCCTATAATAATTTCTATTATATTCCTCAAGCGGAACTTCGTGCCCAGTTTGACATGAAAGACGGTGCGACAGAACCTTATCACGAATTCCCGGCTAAAGCAACAGGCAATAATCGTTTTGACGCTACTCCCAATATCACTGACTGGTATGAGACAATCAAATTGAATTATGGAGTAGACTACCAGAATGGAGGTACGTGCCACTTTTCTCCGATTCCGGATACATGGATAAAGATGTTGGATATTCTTCTGTTCTGGGCTTCCAAAGACATTGACGGTTTCCGTTGTGATATGGCGGAAATGGTTCCCGTAGAATTTTGGGAATGGGCTATTCCTCAAGTCAAAGAAGCATATCCGGACATTCTCTTTATTGCAGAAGTCTACAATCCGAATGAATATCGCAATTATTTGTTCCGTGGAAAATTCGACTATCTGTACGATAAAGTAGGCTTATATGATACACTTCGTAATGTAGCCTGTGGATATGAGTCGGCTGCTTCTATCACTCATTGCTGGCAGAGTCTGAACGGAATTGAGAAAAAGATGCTTAATTTCCTCGAAAACCACGATGAGCAACGCATTGCGTCCGATTTCTTTGCCGGTGACCCACGCAAAGGAATCCCTGCACTTATTGTTTCCGCCTGCATGAATACTAATCCTATGATGATTTACTTCGGACAGGAATTTGGAGAACCCGGAATGGACAGTGAGGGCTTTAGCGGAAGGGATGGACGGACTACTATATTTGATTATTGGAGTATAGACAGCATCCGTCGTTGGCGTAACGGAGGAAAATTTGATGGTAAAATGCTCAATGAAGATCATAAACGTTTATATGAAATTTATCAAAGAGTACTGACTTTGTGTAATGAAGAACCGGCTATTGCAAAGGGTGTTTTCTTTGACCTGATGTATGCTAATCAAAATGGCTGGCGTTTCAATGAACATAAGCAATATACTTTTATGCGAAAATACAAGAACGAGTTATTGTTTATCATTGTCAATTTCGACAGTCAACTAGTAGATGTAGCAATCAATGTTCCCTCACACGCTTTCGACTTTTTACAAATTCCACAAATGGAATCCTATCAGGCTGTTGATCTTTTGACCGGTGCGAAAGAAGAAATCAGCTTATTGCCATATAAAGCCACGGAAGTTTCAGTTAGAGGCTACAATGGAAAGATACTGAAAATTGCATTCTGAAAAAGACGAGAAACCCTATATTCCCCTATAACCCGATCACACTATAATGACCGGGTTATTTTATATGTATCATTCAAACAAATAGTCATGATAGCTGTTTAGGTAGATAAATAATCTCCTAAACCATAAAGCTTATGAAGAAATTTAATATTATGGCGGTTCTGTTACTATTTTCCATATCAGTATTAGCGATTGTACCTCCTGATAATGTGCAGGCTACCTTCAAGAAAATGTATCCCAAAACAAATGATATAGCCTGGTCGCAAGATGACGGATACTATTGTGCCAACTTTGTAATGAACGGTTTCACCAAAAATGTATGGTTCAATGCGCAGGGACAATGGGAAATGACGCAGACTGATCTTGTCAGTCTCGATCGGCTGACACCTGTGGTCTATAATGCTTTTACATTTAGTTCTTATGCAAGTTGGGTTGCGGAAGATGTGACTATGGTAGAATTTCCTAAATGGCAGGCAATCATTGTTATTGAGGTAGGACAAGATAATGTTGACATTAAATATCAGTTGTTCTATACTCCTAAAGGGATATTGCTAAAAACACGCAATGTCAGTTATATGTACGACATTCTCGGTCCGGGCACATTCTTATAAAGAAAGCCCTTGCAAATCCAAGTATAGAAAATTTGCAAGGGCTTCTTTATTAATATAAAGAGATATCTACTTCTTCTTTCTCAACACTACGGCAGTACGTGCAGGAATATAAAGTTTCAACCATTCTTTCTTTTCTTTCTTATACAAAGGATCGGCAATCGTGAAGTGAACCACAGAATCATCGGCAAAGCCATTACCACCGAATGCTATATTATCCGTATTCAGAATCACCTCATAAGCTCCCGGAGCTACAAGGAAACCATAGTCTGTAAACGACTGCTTCGGATTGAAGTTAAATACAAAAATCAAATCCTTACGCTCATAAGCCAATACCTGGTCGCCGTCATTATGCCATATTTCTTGTATCGGGGTTGCCTGGAAATCCTTCACACTCTTAATGACTTTCAACATTTCTTCATCGAAGTCACCCATATAGTGATAGGCTAGATTCTTATTGTCGACCAGATCCCATTGGCGACGGGCATATTTGCAAGACCAACCGTTACCCTCACGCGGGAAGTCAATCCATTCGGGATGCCCGAACTCATTACCCATAAAGTTCAGATAACCACCGTTAATTGTGGAAGAGGTCAACAGGCGAATCATCTTATGCAAAGCAATACCACGATTGACTATATAATTTTCATCTCCCTTCTGCATGTGCCAATACATATCCGCATCAATCAGACGGAAAACAATCGTCTTATCTCCTACCAATGCTTGGTCATGGCTTTCTGCATAAGAAATAGTTTTTTCATCCTGGCGACGGTTAGTGACTTCCCAGAACATGCTGGAAGGTTTCCAGTCCTCATCTATCTTTTCTTTGATTGTCTTGATCCAGTAATCCGGAATATTCATAGCCATGCGGTAGTCGAATCCGTAACCACCATCTTCTACTTTTGCAGCCAATCCCGGCATACCGGACACCTCCTCAGCAATCGTTATCGCTTTTGGATTCACTTGATGAATCACTTCATTAGCCAAGGTCAGATAACAGATAGCATTATCATCCTGATGTCCGTTGAAGTAATCTCCGTAATTACAGAACGCTTCACCCAATCCGTGACTATAATACAGCATAGACGTTACACCGTCAAAACGGAATCCATCGAATTTATATTCTTCCAGCCAGTATTTACAGTTAGACAACAAGAAGTGAACGACTTCATTCTTGCCATAGTCAAAACAAAGAGAATCCCACGCCGGATGTTCACGACGCCCTCCCGGATAGAAATACTGGTTCGGATCACCGGCAAAATTACCCAATCCTTCTACCTCATTCTTCACTGCATGGGAATGAACAATATCCATAATAACAGCGATACCCATTCCATGAGCAGTATCGATCAACTCCTTCAACTCATCAGGAGTACCGAAACGGGAAGAAGCGGCAAAGAAACTGGATACGTGGTAACCGAAACTTCCATAATAAGGATGTTCCTGAATAGCCATTATCTGAATACAATTATACCCTTCTTTGGCAATGCGGGGAAGCACCTTTTCACGGAATTCATTATATGAACCTACTTTCTCTTCCTGTTGCGCCATTCCGATGTGACATTCATAAATCAATAGAGGACTTGTGTTAGGTTTAAAAGTCTTTTTCTTGAATTTATAAGGTTTCTCTGGGGCCCATACCTGTGCACTAAAAATTTTCGTCTGTTCATCCTGAACAACACGGGTAGCCCAAGCAGGAATACGTTCTCCCTGTCCACCGTCCCAATATACATTCAGTTTATACAGGTCACCGTGATGAATGGCCCCTTCTGGAAGATTGATTTCCCAAATCCCATTCTTCAGTTTTTTCAGTTTATAGGTAGCCTTTTCTTCCCAGTTGTTGAATGTACCTACTATGTAAATATGACTGGCATTAGGAGCCCATTCACGGAAAGTCCAGCCTTTGGCAGTACGGTGCAATCCAAAATAAAGATAGCCCGAAGCGAAATCCGACAGCGTCTGTTTTCCTTTATTAGTCAGTTCGGCTTCTTTATCCAGCACAAATTGATGCCGGCCGGCAATAGCGTCGGCAAAAGGTTCCAGCCAAGGATCGTTTTTGATAAGATTCAGTGTCTTTTCCATATCTGAATTAAATTAGGATTATGCTTTTACTTTTACAATTACTTTTTTCACTCCGTCCGGGGTAATACCAGGAGCGTGTCCGTCTTGCGGGAAGAAGATAGCAAACATTCCCGGTTTCACGGCAATATAAGTTTCAGCTAATCCTTCAAAGAAAGTGATATCTTTTTCTACATTGTATGGAGCATTTGTCGGGACACAGTCTTTAGCAGCAGTATACCCCATGATTTCTGTTCCCGACAATGGAATTTGAATATCAATAAATTCGTTATGTGTTTCCAGTTTAGCCTCTTCTTTAGTCTTAGGTTTGGTCTGTGCAATATTCACCAGCAGATCTTTTCCTTTCAGTTCAGTCTTACCGATTTCCATGGCTTGAAGATCATGAGATTTCAGGAACTCAATAGCTTGTGCAAACAAAGGATTTAAAGACGCATATTTCTCCAGATTTTCTAAAGTATCTACTACCATAAGAGTTTAATTTAAAAGTTTATATTCTAGGTATTATTCAAAATCGTCAATTGTGTAATTGATAAAGTCGGCAAATCGCTTGAATTGGCGGAATACTTTATCTATCTGTTCCAACATATCCGGTTGGGCGAAGAAGTCATCGGGGACATTATAAAAACAGACATATTCTTTACACTTCAAATAATCAATGTATTTAAAATCTTTTGGAAAGCCCTTAGGAGCAGTTTTCAGGAAGTCTTCCCCTATCACCGGAAAGTATTTCTTAAACTCCGGATCTTCTACGATCGCAACAAATTCCTCAATATTGTCATAAATTGACTGCCGCACAGCTTTTAGTACGTTAGACGGCAGGCATAAGCTCCCTCCGGCAAGCATAGATCCAGCAGGTTGCAGATGCACATAATAGCCACAATGATCGGATTTTTTTCCTTTTGCATTGATATAACCGCCAAAATGTATTTTATACGGAGTTTTATCCGTAGAAAAGCGTGTATCACGATAAATACGATACGTACAATCTTTAGGTTGGATGCCTCGAATTGATTCGTCGAACAAGGAGATACGGGCAATAACTGTTGCTAAGAAATTTTCAAACTCGACACGGGCTGTTTCATACTCCGCCCTGTGTTCATTGAACCAGTCACGATTATTATTCGCAGAAAGATCTTTTAAAAACTGAAAGATAACGGGTATGT
>CAUHML010000028.1 GCA_959606905.1 uncultured Bacteroides sp.
AATAACAATTTAACTAACTGAATCAGCTAGTGATTTCAACTACTGATTCGCATTACTAATGAAGCTGATACAGAAACAAGTAAACTCTGACTAAAACTGAGTCCATTATCTCTTCCCCATCTATAGCCACCTCCATCAGCACTTCCAATCCGCTTAAACCAACCACCTAGGGTAGCCCAGAAGCCGCGTGTTTGCGGATTTAAAGGAATAGAAATATCAGGTTTAATATCACGAACGTATTGAATAAGTTCTTTCATTTGAACTTCTTCAACGCTTTCTGATTCCAGTCTATCAATCTCACTATTTGCACAAGAATACATAAAAAATATTGCGACTATGGCAAAAAAGAAGATAAAGTTTTTCATAATATTGCATTTTTTATTAAATTTGCTGTATAAAAAAAATAACATTATGGGAAAATATTTAGTCCTTTTTTATTTCATTTTATGCGTTTTCTCCGCTCATGCACAATATTGCCGTATTCAGAAAGGAATGACTGCTTATTATATAACTCAAGATTTAAAGAAAAACAAGACGTTAAAAGACACATCTTATATTGCGGATGTAGTCGATAAAGGGGATAGATTAATCATAAAAGAAGTATTTCATGGTGACCTGTATGATTCTCAAGCTGTAAAAGATGGTACTAACATTCAATTTCGTATTTACTATAAGAATCAAGGAATTACTGAATATATTATTTTGGATAGTAAATCTGAAAATGAATCAATGAAAAAATATATATATTCAAAGTATTCCCAGAATCAACTAAAAGAAGCGGAACATGAATATCAACAATATTCAAAATTCAGCCATTGTGAAGGACGAATTAGCATCCCTTTGAAAGAAAATGCCAATATAGGAGAAAAGATACCTCCATGCAGTTATTCTCAAAAAACAGGCATCATAAACATGAAAGCTTCTCTAAAAGGGAAGTATTTGGGAAGGGATAACATACATACCCCTTCAGGAAATTATGATTGCATTAAAATATACACAGAAAGCAAAGGAAAAATAATGTTTGTTTCCGAATCAGAGTATTCGATAGATTGGTATGCTAAAAATGTCGGATTAGTAAAATCAGAAACCGTTACAAAAAAAGGAAAAGTTTTATTATCGACTCTTTTATATGCCATTAAACAACAATAGGCTTATCACGCAACAAACAAATACCACAATATATCACTCCAAAAATAAGAAGCCTTATCAAATCATCGTCGTATATTTGTGGTGATTATTATTTAATGACCATTAAGTTAGCATTGATATGAAATCCGAGCCAGTATCTTTTTGCTCGAAAAGAAGAGCGAAACTTTACATAAAGAATTAAATGATTATAAAATAACTTTCAAAGGATTGTCTTTGAAAGATATATAGTACTTTTGCATAAACACCCGATTATGAAAAAAGAAATTACTAGACTCATTTGTGCCGCCATCTGCTGCACGCCCATTATAGGATTTGCCCAGACAGGTGATAAGTTCACTTCGACTGACAACCTTTATAAAGAAGGGAAAGAACTTTTCCAGGAAAGAAATTATGCAGCTGCTCTGCCGGCATTGAAAGCATTTGTAAAACAAAAACCTGCAGCCAGCCTTCTTCAGGACGCAGAGTATATGCTGGTCAGTTCGGCTTACGAACTGAAAGACAAAAACCGCATCGAACTCCTCCGCAAATATCTCGACCGTTATCCTGATACTCCATACGCTAACCGCATTTATGCGCTGTTAGCCTCCTGCTATTTCTACGAAGGAAAATATGATGAAGCACTGGCACTCTTCAACTCTGCCGACCTTGATTTGCTAGGTAATGAAGAGCGGGACGACTGCACCTACCAACTGGCTACCTGTTATCTGAAAACCGATAATCTACGAGAAGCAGCCATCTGGTTTGAAACTTTGCGTGCCAACAGCCCCAAATACGCCAAAGATTGTGATTACTATCTTTCCTACATCCGCTATACACAAAAACGTTATACTGAAGCGTTGAAAGGCTTCCTCCCCTTACAGGACGACTCAAAATACAAAGCACTCGTCCCTTATTATATAGCCGAAATTTATACGCAGCTCAAAAACTATGATAAGGCACAAATTGTAGCACAAAACTACCTGTCAGCCTACCCGAATAACGAGCACGCAGCAGAAATGTACCGTATTCTGGGAGATGCCTATTACCATTTCGGACAATATCACCAAGCCGTAGAAGCATTCAACAATTACCTGAATAAGGATCGCTCGGCTCCCCGCCGCGATGCCCTTTATATGCTGGGTCTCTCCTACTACCAAACAAAAGTCTACTCCAAAGCAGCCGAAACATTAGGTAAGGTGACAACTGACAACGATGCCCTTACCCAAAATGCATATCTCCACATGGGACTCTCTTATCTGCAACTGGCAGAGAAAAACAAAGCACGCATGGCTTTTGAACAGGCAGCCGCCTCCAATGCTAATATGCAAATCAAGGAACAGGCAGCTTACAATTATGCTCTTTGTCTGCACGAGACTTCTTTCTCCGCTTTCGGCGAATCAGTTACTGCCTTCGAGAAATTCCTGAATGAATTTCCGACTTCTCCATACGCTGAAAAAGTCAGCAGCTACCTGGTAGAAGTTTACATGAATACACGTAGCTACGATGCAGCTTTGAAATCAATCGACCGGATTGCCAAACCAAGCGCGCAAATATTGGAAGCCAAACAAAAGATACTGTTCCAATTAGGAACTCAATCTTTCGCTAACGCCGACTTCGAACAAGCTCTGAAATATCTGAACCAATCCATTGCCATCGGACAATACAATCGTCAGACCAAGGCAGACGCTTACTATTGGTGCGGAGAATCCTATTACCGTCTAAACCGAATGGTAGAAGCCGCACGTGATTTTAATGCTTATCTGCAACTCACCACCCAACCCAATAACGAAATGTATGCGCTTGCCAATTATAACTTAGGGTATATCGCTTTCCACCGGAAAGACTATACGCAAGCAAGCAATTACTTCCAAAAATACATTCAACTGGAGAAAGGCGAAAATGCAACCGCACTTGCCGATGCATACAATCGTATTGGTGACTGCCACCTGCATGTACGTAACTTTGAAGAAGCCAAACAGTATTATTCGCAAGCCGAACAGATGAATACTTCTTCCGGAGATTATTCTTTCTATCAGCTGGCTCTTGTATCCGGTCTGCAGAAAGACTATACCGGTAAGATAACCTTGCTGAACCGTCTGGTAGGAAAGTACCCTGCTTCTCCTTATGCTGTAAACGCTATTTACGAGAAAGGCCGTTCTTATGTTCTCATGGATAACAACAACCAAGCCATTACTTCTTTCAAAGAATTGCTTACTAAATATCCTGAAAGTCCGGTCAGCAGGAAAGCTGCCGCCGAAATCGGATTATTATATTACCAAAAAGGAGATTACAACCAAGCAATCGAAGCCTACAAACAGGTTATCGAAAAATATCCGGGTAGTGAAGAAGCCCGCCTTGCCATGCGTGATTTGAAATCTATTTATGTGGATCTCAACCGCATCGACGAATTTGCTGCTTTAGCAAATGCCATGCCGGGACACATCCGTTTCGATGCTAACGAACAAGACTCGCTTACGTATGCCGCCGCAGAAAAGATTTATGCACGAGGCAGAATGGAAGAAGCCAAAACAAGCCTCAACAAATACCTGCAAACTTTCCCGGAAGGAGCCTTCAGCCTGAACGCACATTATTATCTCTGCCTGATCGGAAACGAGCAGAAGAATTATGATATGATTCTTCTCCATTCCGGTAAGTTGTTGGAATATCCAAACAATCCGTTTGCAGAAGAAGCACTGATCTTGCGTGCTGAAGTGCAATTCAACCAGCAAAATATGGCTGAAGCATTGGCTAGCTACAAAATGCTGAAAGAAAAAGCAACCAACGTAGAGCGCCGCCAACTTGCTGAAACGGGTATTCTGCGTTGCGCCTTCCTATTGCGAGATGACATAGAAACCATCCATGCAGCTACCGACTTGCTTGCAGAGGCCAAACTTAGTCCGGAGCTAAGAAATGAAGCTCTTTATTACCGTGCTAAAGCCTACACCAAGCAAAAGGCTGACAAGAAAGCAATGGAAGACTATCGTGAACTGGCCAAAGACACACGTAACTCTTACGGTGCCGAAGCTAAATATCAGGTTGCACAATCCCTCTACGACGCAAAAGAATATGCCGCTGCAGAGAAAGAGTTGCTCAACTATATAGAACAGAGTACGCCACATGCTTATTGGCTAGCGCGCAGTTTTATCCTTCTATCCGACGTTTATCATGCTACGGGTAAAGATCTGGACGCACGCCAATATCTGCTAAGTCTGCAACAGAATTATCAAGGGAATGACGATATTGAAAGCATGATTGAAAGCAGACTTAGTAAATTGAAAGTTGAGAATTGAGAATAAAAAAATAGAAAAGTATGAAACGATCTCATTATATAATAGGAGGACTCGCATTGGCAATCTCAATGCCATCCTGCCTTCAAGCCCAAACCACCCAACCGAAGGATACAACAATGACCCGCACGGTCGTTGTGGAACAAGAATATAACCCGGACATTATGGACGCCTCGAAAGTAAACGTCCTGCCTAAAGTAGAAGAACCGACAGTGAGCAAGAAAGAAGTAGAGTATGCTACAACATTCTTTCCGGCCACTTCCGTTCCGGCAGGCCTGATGCGCCCCTATACCGGAAAAGAAGTTCAACCCGGCACTACCCCGGGATATGTACGTGCCGGATATGGTAATTATGGCAATTTGGATGTTCTTGCCAATTATCTATTCCGTCTGTCGCAGAAAGACAAATTGAATGTACGTTTCCAAATGGATGGAATGGATGGTAAACTAACGCTTCCTTTCACAGACTCCGAAAAATGGAATGCATTTTATTATCGCACACGCGCAAATGTAGATTACACACACCAATTTAATAAACTGGATTTAAATATTGCCGGAAACTTCGGATTGAGCAACTTCAACTTCCAACCGGAAAGCGTAAACAGCAAGCAGAAATTCACATCCGGTGACTTCCATGCGGGCATTCATTTCACTGATGAGACTGCACCACTACGTTTCAACGCAGAAACAAATCTGTTGATGTATGAACGTCAGCACAACATGTTCAATGAATCTGAAGCCAATACAGGTATCAAGGAAACAATCATACGCACTAAAGGCGATGTCACGGGAGCTATCGGCGACCAACAATTAATAACTATCGCTTTGGAAATGAACAATCTTCTCTACAACGGATATACAAAGAATGTTTCCACCGGAGATGAATACTTCAAAAACTACACAACGCTTCTTTTAAATCCATATTACGAACTGGATAATGATGACTGGAAATTGCATATCGGAGCCAATGTAGATTTATCTTTCGGATTTGATAAGTCTTTCCGTATTTCACCCGATATCACTGCACAGTATATTTTTTCTGATAGCTACATTGTTTATGCAAAAGCAACCGGCGGTAAGCAATTGAATGATTTCCGCAGATTAGAAAGTATCTGTCCTTACGGTGAACTGCCGGAGGCAAATACCACTGCCACTTTGGGATACGTACAACGTCCTTATGATACTTACGAGCAAATCAACGGTAGTATCGGATTCAAAGCAAGCCCTTATCCGGGACTTTGGTTCAACGTGTTCGGTGGTTATCAGAATCTAAAGAACGACTTATCTTATTTAGGTTTTGACCCAAGTAATATTCATTCAGGTTCTTATCTTTCTTTTGCTCAAGATAATACAGAAAATCTCTACCTTGGCGGTGAAATCAGTTACGATTACAAAGATATCCTCGGAATATCAGCTAAATATACTTACCGTAATTGGGACAGCAAAACAGAGGAATATCTGTTGGCTGTGAAACCAGTCAGTGAAATGTCTTTCAATGTACGTATTCATCCGATCTCTGCTCTTAACATAAATCTAGGTTATGATTACATCAGCCGGAAAGAAGTGAAAGAATATGCAAAAATGACCGCAATTAATGATTTGCATATCGGAGCCAGCTATAATGTATTCAAAGGAGTATCCGTTTATGCTCAAATACATAACCTGCTGAACAAGAAATATCAATATTATTTAGGTTATCCTACGGAAGGATTCAATTTCTTAGGAGGATTGAGTTTCCGGTTCTAAAGTTTATCAATAAATCACAGTAACAGTTATAACACGAGACACTCATCTCATAAAAAAGAGGGCATCTCCCATAGGGATGATGTCCTCTTTCAAACCAAAAACTTAATCTTCAATTATTATTTTGTTATCCTCACAACAAACCCACCACCAGGAGCCATGTGTAAATTCAACTTCTTATTGGCTGATACGCGGATCACTTCACGCTTATAGTCTTTCCCAACACGATCGGCATTGATACCATCTCTAAATATTTCTGCATTGAACTCACCATCACCCAAGAAAGACAGATCGACTTCAACATCACGCTCTTTCCAGTCGGTCAATCCACCCACATACCAGATACCGTCTTTCTCACGTGCCATTACAATATGTTCGCCTACTTTTCCGCTTATTGGAAGTGTCTGATTCCATACAGTAGGAATGGCAGCGATAAACTTCGTACATTCTTCCTCTTTCAGATAATTAGTAGGTGCATCACACAGCATATTAATAGGAGAATCAAAAATAGTATACAATGCTAACTGACGGCAACGTGTACCCTGACTCATCGGTTCTGTATAGACAGCATGAAAGTTCTTCATGATTACGTTATTCATCGCTCCCTGTGTATAATCAAGTGGTCCGGCAACCATGCGGATGAAAGGAGCTGTCACATCATATATCACTTGATCTGTTCCCGGTTCTGCCCACTTCATTTCTTCCAGTCCATGGACACCCTCGAAATTGATCGTATTCGGATAAGTACGTTGCAAACCAGTCGGTTTGAACGTTCCATGGAGATCTATCAGCAATTTGTATTTTGCTCCGGTTTCAGCCGCTTTACGGTTAAACTCAACTACTTGTTGGTCGTCACGGTCCATAAAATCAATCTTGAAACCTTTGATTCCCATTGCGGCATAATGCTTACATACACGATCCATGTCTTTTTCAAAAGCACGATAGCCCGCCCAAAGTATCAAATCTACATTTTTGCTTTTTGCATAGCTAATCAACTCTTTCAAATCGATTTCAGGAATCACCTCAAACAAATCCGCTTTACCCGGCACTGCCCATCCCTCATCCAATATCACATATTCGATACCGAATTTCGAGGCAAAGTCAATATAGTATTTATAAGTCTCATTGTTGATACCTGCGCGGAAATCCACGTTGTAGAGATTCCAGTCGTTCCACCAGTCCCAAGCCACTTTACCCGGTTTAATCCAAGAAAAATCTGTAAATTGTGCCGGAGTAGCCAGTTTATATACCATATCATTACAAAGCAGTTCTGCATCATCCTTGGCAATGACCATGACACGCCAGGGAAATGCTGTGTTTCCCTCCACTCTAGCAATATAAGGTTCACGAGATTTTACTACCCCTTTCAGTCCGCGAACTTCGTCTACTATCGTTTTCGGATAAGCTGCAAAGATTCCATCCAGAGAATATCCATGCTCACCATGTTTCACATACATACCCGGATAGTTCATCAAATCGGCTTCAGTGATACAGATTTTTTTTCCGTTCTTTCCCTCGACCAAAACCGGTAAAAAGGCAATCTGTTCCTTATCCCATGCAGACAAGGCAGTTTCCAGATACGTATTTTGGAAAGAACTGTAGAAAGGATCTTTCTTGCCCTCGTTCATTCGGCCTTTCGGTGAAGCTACAAAAACTTTCGGATCATTCGGAAAACAGAAAGAAGCCTGCTCGCTTTCCACCATAAACGGCTTCTTCAGTTCAGAGACAAAACGATAGGCTGCACCATCTTCATAAGCTCTGAACACCAAGCTATATCCTCCTTTAAAGTCAATGGTTAGTTCATTGAACTGGTCCTTGATTAATTTCTTCTTATAGATGGGAGGATAGATAGTCTCATTTACAGAACGGCGGCTGATCTTCTTTACTTTCGGATTGAGTCCGAAAGCTGTACCATCAGTTAGTTTCATGAAAATAGGAGATGGAGCCACCATCACATCGTTGTCGTGAAGAACGGAGTATTCCACATTCTTATCATTCACAATCACATTCACCTGCACTTTACCGGAAATGTCTTTCAGCTCGTACACTTTCTGTGCACAAATGGTTAAAGGTGCGATAGCCATTAGAACCGGCAAAAGTCTTTTCATCATACGTTTCATAAACTAATACTTTTTGTATTTCACACAGTTTTTTATTTACATATTTATCATAAGAGTACCGCTTGGCAGAGATAAAGGAGGAAGCTTAACAGGAAGAATTTCCTGCTAATAAAGCATTGAACAAGTGCTAAATAGCACCTTTCTTATCTCATTCGCGCTACCATTTTTTAGAAATCAATTGTCACCTGATAGGTATCCTTATTCTCAAAGAAGGTCTGTTGCACCTCATATTCGGGAAGCCATACGTATTTTTTTTCCCCTTTATATTCGGCTTCGAGCAAGAAAGTGAACCAGCGGTTATAAGGCAATTCGTCGGTATGCAAAGGAGGTGCGGGGCTATCATATAAGTTGGAGACACCAGTTATCAGATATTCTCCTTTCTTATCCGTCTCATAAGTACGGTAAGGAGTAGCGATCAGATCATTGAATTTTGCACGTGAACCATACAGATTCAGCTTTACCCCTTTTTGCTTTTTACCTTTCACTTTTACAGATACCTGTATGTTTTCGGGGAACATTTGTTTGAAGAATCCGTCGAAATCACGTCTCGGACATTTGGATTTGGCGGTGTGATTGATTATATGAACTGCATACGAGCTCCATTTATATGTTTTATAATGACTGTTCATCACACAAGAGTCAGGTTCATATTCGATATGGTTCACCGGATTGTTCTTTGCCCGGATTCTATCAGCATACAAGTCGGTTACCCCACGATAATGTCCGAACTCATGTGCCACTCCTCTATGAAAATAGTCGATACCAAACAGATCTTCATGTTCCGTCTTGCTACGGCTACGGCAAATTACCATATTCAGATCGTCCGCCCCACCGCCGCAATACCATCCTTTAGCCGATTCTTCATCGTCAAAATCAAGAATAGAATCTATAATCAGCAGTACATCGTGATTGGGAAAACCGGCACTCTTCTGATAGATTTTCTCCAATTGGCGGGAGGAGCAGTCGTAAATCACCTGCAGATCCGGTATATAACGGAAATAGTAGTTGAAACGTCCATTGCCGGCTTTGTTCCAGAAGTCGTTCACTTGGTCGAAAAAAGCATTCAGCTTCGCTTGATAAGCTTCTTTACCTCCCCAATGCTCCACTCCGGCCTTATCGACAGCCACAAATACCCGGTATTCAATGGTGTCCAAAGATTGTTGAATCTGATTTTCCTCCAATGTCTTTGCCTCCATCCAAGAGAAGAAAGGCAATAGAGCGGGAAATATGAGCCATCTTTTCCAGTTGTTTTTCATATTAGTTCTTAGTTAAGAATGTATTTTATTTCTTGTAAATCACGACTATTTCCACCGACCATCAAAGTGAAGTCTCCTTTCTCCACAATGAACTTCATTTGATTATTGTAGAATCCTAGTTGTTCATCTTTTACGTCGAAGGTGACCATTTTGCTTTCACCTGGACTCAGCTTAATCTTTTCAAAGCCTTTCAATTCTTTGATAGGGCGAGTGATAGAAGCCACCTCATCACGCACATACAACTGAACAACTTCCTCGCCCTCGCATTTTCCAGTATTGGTAACCGTTACAGCAACACGTGTATAAGTACCTTTTCCATCACCCGGAAGCAGTTTCACATCCGAATAATTGAAAGTAGTGTATGACAAACCGTAGCCGAACGGATAAGCAGGCTCCGTAGGAATATCAATGTACTTCGCACACCATCCGCCCAATGCAGTGGGGCGTCCTGTGCTCTTATATTGATAATACAATGGTATCTGTCCGTTATGCTGCGGAAAAGTCATTGGCAGCTTACCCGAAGGATTATAATCTCCCCAAAGTACATTACAGATAGCATTACCCGCTTCACTCCCCAGCCACCAAGTACATAAGATAGCGGGAGCCTCCCGACGAACTTCATTGAAAATAACAGGACGACCACACATCATTAGTACAACTACCGGTTTGCCAGTCTTCACCAATTCGGAAACCAAACGCTGTTGTTCGGCAGCAATAGAAATATCTCCTTTCGAACGCATCTCACCGCTTTCCCAAGCTTGTTCTCCCATTGCAACGATAACCACATCCGATTGGCGGGCAGCAGCTAAAGTCTGATCCAGATTTACAATTTTATTCGTTTTCAAGTCGTAGCCATCGTTATAGTTGATGTCCACTCCTCGTTTCTCCATTGCCTCATACAAGGTTACTACTTTACCAACCTCTGCACAGGACCATGCACCGCACATATCTTTCTGCGATTTGGAAAGCGCACCAATCAAAGCAACTTTCTTGATAGAAGAAGAAAGCGGTAACACCGAGTTTTCATTTTTCAAAAGAACAATAGAACGTTCGGAAACGTAGCATGCTTCCTTGCGGGATTCCTGTGAACCAATCACTGTACGTTCCCTTTCTTCATCACAGTATCTGAACGGATCATCAAATAATCCCAGTTTATATTTCTGTTCCAAAATACGTCTGACAGCATCATCCACCAGCTTGATAGATACCTTACCCTCTTTTACCAGAGACACCAGATTCTTGGAATAGCATTCACTTACCATCTCCATATCCAGTCCGGCCTTGATTCCTTTATAAGCAGCTTCTTTTTCATCTTTCGCATAACGGTGGTTCATCATTTCTCCCACTGATCCCCAGTCGGATACCACAAATCCTTTAAATCCCCATTGATTCTTCAGGAGCTTCCTCAACAGAAAAGTACTTCCGGTAGACGGTTCGTTATTAAAGTCATTGAACGCACTCATGAAAGTAGCAGCACCGGCCTCTGCACCAGCCTTGTAAGGAGGCATATAGAAATTGACAAACTGTCCCATCGACATATCCACACTATTATAATCTTTTCCGGCAATAGCTGCACCATATCCGGCAAAGTGCTTAATACAGGATAAAATAGTATTCTCTTTCGATAAATCATCTCCCTGTAAACCATGTACACGCGCCTTAGCAACCAACGAGCCATAATAAGGATCTTCACCGGCCCCTTCCATCACACGCCCCCACCGGGCATCCCAGCTAATATCCACCATTGGAGCAAACGTCCAATGCAACCCGGCTGCTGCAGCTTCCTTTGCCGCACATCTCGATCCTCTTTCTATAGCATCCAGATCAAAACTCGCAGCCTCTGCCAATGGCAACGGAAAACCTGTTCTATATCCATGAATAACATCCAATCCGAAAAGCAAAGGAATCTGTAAACGTGATTTCATAGCTGCCTCCTGATATTTACGAGTATTGGCAGCACCGGATACATTCAGCAAAGAACCGATCAATCCCTTACTTATATCTTCTGTCCGACTGATACGTGTATTATCAGGACCTGTGGCAAATCCACCGGAACATTGGCTTAACTGCCCCACTTTTTCTTCCAGTGTCATCTTTTTCATCAGACCGGATATGAAACGATTCATTTGAGCCTCATCCTTTTGATTCTGCGCCATGCTTCCCATAGCGAAAATCGCCATACACGAATATGTAATTAGTCTTTTCATCATTTTATTATAAGAGTTTATCTGTATTGATTTAAATGTTAATATCCTCCATACGTTTTACTTTCTATCGCAAAGATAGCCGCTGGTCAGATTCACATTGGCGAATTGCGTACAAAAGGACAATAATATCGTAAAGTCTGCTTTTTTTCTATTTCTTTCCGTATAGCATTCAAGCACTTCTGTCATTTTTTTGCCTTTATTGATACGATTTTCTCCTTACTCTTCACTTATTCGTAAGAGATATTATCCAGCACTTTTATTCCCTCTTTCCGAACACCTGTCTCAAACAGATTCTTAAACGATTCTACCGACAATGAAGTGGACGGTTTAAAATCTGAAGAATTCATATACGCCAGCAAAGCGGCATAGAATTGTAATCCTTCCGGTGTGTCACGTACCGCTTCCAAGTCGGACATACAAAGCAGTAATTTACTGCCCTCTACATTCAACTCCATCAATAAGCCGAGTTTATGATTTCGTTCCACATTGTCAATTACCTGCACAATAGGGCGGTATTCTTTTGGCATACCATCCAGAATAAGCGGATAGCTATGTTTGATAATTGGATACCACTGCCAGTTCGTATGGTATTCGGTCGGGAAATCATCGAATACCGGATGCTCGGGATTGGTCAGAATCCCCAATGTACCAGGTGAAGCAGGTTTCTTGATGCGGTCACAGATACTTTTGAACATACGATAATTCCAATAGTCGGTCTGGAACAATCCTCCCACTGTTACTTCTTTACAGTCTTCCTCACGAGGCATCAACAATACCTTTCCACCTTGCTTTAAGGCATTCAGCACATCATCCGTTAGTTGGCGGGCAACTACAACATTACCTGCCTTCAATTGCTTCTTTGCAGGATATATCCATAGCGGATAACTATTCTGATAGGAAGTTCCGGATACTTTCAAAAGTAATTCGGCTTTATACGCTTGCTCCACATCGGGCAATGTCAAACGAATAGTTCCGGCAGTCAATAATCCTAATCCCGATGGAATAGCCATCTTACCTTTGCCAAGGCTTTTCTTCCCATTTTTGAGTTCCCATGAAATACTTTTTTCGTTCAATGAAGTTTCTCCATAATTGGCAATCTCAACAGTACCTGCGAATGATTCACCGCCTGTCCAACAGAATTTGGCAGTTGTCAATAAAGGAACCACTTCACTACAGAATTCTCTCCATTTCTTCGGTTCAACCAATCCTTTACTATCCATAAAAGCATCCAGAATACCAACATAAGCCGACCCCTGTCCCGGATAATCCTGTAAATCGAGTAACTGAAAACCAGCCATCCGTTTGGAACGGAGATTCATTTCAATATCTGCCCGGTAAAGTTCCACAGACCATGCACCCGATGCTTTAAAAAAATCATCCGCCTGCTCCAGCATGCCGGCTTTCTCCAAGCGGTCACGAAACACTTCAAAATTCCAGGGAGCTAAGACTCCTGTATATTTCTTCATCTCCTCATAATTCGGGTAAGTTTGAAACTGTCCGGTTTCATGTCCGATCACCGGAACAGGAGATTTTTCCAGAGCCTCATCAAAGTTCATTACCGAATTAGGATAGGTATTATTAAGATAGCCACCTTCTTCCGCATCTGCGAAAGAGAAAGAAGCACGAGCATGAGTAGAATAACCCTCACCACTGCCTACACGACAAGTTACCAGAAAATCCTCACCCGGAATATGTCCTCGTGAGCCTAAAAAGATATTCGAACCATACGTGTATAGGTGTCTCGGCTCTATGGACCGGAAACGATCTACAAACTCTTTCATCACATCGATGTCACCTCCCAGCTCATTTCCCAAGGCAAAGAGTACAAAAGAAGCATGGTTACTATATTCACGCATGATATTCTCTCCATCTTTCATCAGAAAATCCATCAGCTCGGCAGATTCTTTCTTAAACCCTCCCCAGATAGGTAATTCCGGCTGCAAGTAAATACCCTCCAAGTCCGCAGCTTCAAAACACGCAGCAGGTGGGCACCAAGAATGAAAACGACAATGATTCAATCCATATTCCTTACAAATCCTGAAATAACGACGCCATTGTTCCAAGTCCATCGCCGTATGGCCCGTCAAAGGGAATACACAGGCATCATGTTTTCCTCGAAGAAATGTTTTGGCGCCATTGATAGTGAAATGCGTTTCTTCAGTTTTAAAGTCACGCAAACCGAAACGAACTGTTTTCTCGTCTATGCCATTTATCTCTGCTTTCAGTTGATATAGAGCCGGCTGGAGGTCACTCCACAATACAGCATTATCTCCCAACTGATAAGTGAATTCATATTCCTTGCTCCCCTCTTTCAAATTATATTCTGCAGATCTGGCTTTATGCTTTTTGGCAGTATTGAAAGCAGAAGCTGACAACTGCAGTTTCTTCCCACCAATGCCTGAAGAATTGGAAAGAGTTATTTTCACTTTTACGGAGGGGTCTTCTACTTGAGGAAAAGCCTGAATGGACTCAATAAACAATGGATTCATTGCCTGCAATTCCATCCGTCCGATAATACCGTTCCAGTTTGTCTGGGTAGATTCCGTACAAGCGTGAGAACTTGAACGAATCTGCCCGGGAATACTTTTTCCGTTATCTACACGAATAGTCAGCTTATGTGAACCGGGAGCCAGGAAGTGAGTGAGATTAAATTCCTGTGGGGTAGATAAATAGTTGCATTTACCCACTTCCCGACCATCGATCCACACGGTTGTCGGACGAGTTCGTTCCAGAAACAACACGATATGCTTTTCTTTCCAGTCGGCTGGTATTTCTATATTCCGGCTATACCATGCCGCACCTTCATATTTATAATATCTGGACAAATAAGTGGTCTCCGACTTGTTGGTATTCTCTATTCCTTTTCGATTTGAATCTGTTGTACCGGGTAAAGTCACAGTTTCTGCAAAATCCATGTTCCACAGTTTTTCCTGTTCTCCCTTGCCGTGAGGGTCCAATGCAAAACTCCACGTTCCGCTCAAATCAATCATTTTGCGCAAACCTGATGTCTGCGCCCATGATGTACACAAAAAAACAAATAATAATAAAAGAGTTCCAGCTAATCGATTACGCATAACTTTATTCATAATATATGATTTAATGTCCTTAATTTATCTGTTTACAAAGATAGGACGGAGAACAAACCACAATGACAAATCCCGTACAAAAAAACAATAATATCGTAAAAGATACTGTGTATCATCTCTTTTATATCACTATCAGCATGATAATGTCCTTGCCTGACTGATAAAATACACAAATAGTTTTTTCATAGCTTCATCCCCTTCCACAGCCTGCAACTCTGGGTGGAACTGAACACCCCAAATATGTTCGGAATCAGATTCGATTGATTCTATGACTCCATCATCAGCGAAAGCAGATGCCTTGAATCCACAAGCCAATTTCTTAACGGCTTGATGATGAATGGAGGAGACTTTCAAACTTTCCTTGCCTGTAACAGAATACAATTTTCCGGTCCTCAAACATCGCACATTATGCTGTAATATCATAAACGCATCCGGTGACCGATGATTAATTTCCGAGGGATATTGAGCAGGCAAATCCTGATATAATGTTCCACCAAAATAAGTATTAATAATCTGCATTCCCCGACAAATACCTAAAACGGGAATTTGCCTTTCGGATGCTAAGCGCAGCAAAGCATAATCAAAGTCATCCCTATCCCGGCAACATTCTCCACATTCAGGAAGAGTCGATTCTCCGTATATCACAGGCGATATATCTCCCCCACCTGTCAGGAGTAAACCATCAATAGAAGAAACCACAGATTGTAAAATCTGTACATTGTCGGTAAACGGAAGAATAAAAGGGATGCCGCCCGCTTGAAGGACAGCATCCACATATTTTCTTTTCACAGATATTCTTCCCGGAATATCAATTTCAGTAGAAATACCAATAACAGGAATTTCTCTTTTTATCATTCTCATTGTCTTTTATCAACTTAATCCACAGCCTGTAGTTGTAAAGCCAAACTTGAATATTCACTTTTCAGCAATGATTTTAATGCAATGCCTTCTTCCATCAATATCTTTCCACTAATGATTTTACCATTCAGGTCACAAGGTTTGCTACTGTCCACAGGTGTCAAATCTACCAAACGATAATTCTTCGACGGATCCAATCCATTCATACAAACCTTCGGAATAACCATATTGATGAAATGAGAAATCTTATATGCATAAAAGACCGCCTTATTCTTTTCGGAAGTGACATACATCAGAGAGGATACTCCTTTATTATCGTATGGAGACACCAACCGATACAAATCACCGAACTGAACCACAGGACGAATATCTTTATACGCTGCAATAGCACGCTTGGCGAATGCCTTATCAACATCATTCATGTCCTTCGGCTGAATTTCCATTCCCAATCGCCCGGACATTGCCACATCAAAACGGAATTTCAATGGAATACGGCGTCCGGTCTGATGATTCTTGTCCGCACTTACGTGAGATGCCATAGCAATAGCCGGAAAGAAACCGGAAACTCCCCATTGCATATAAATTCTTTGCAAAGCATCCGTATCATCACTCGTCCAGAACTCATCAAAATACGGAAGCAATCCATAATTGACGCGGGCACCGCCACCAGCACATAGCTGCATCACGAGTTCAGGATACTTAGCACGAATACGCTGAAGTACTTTCTGCAAACCCCTATTATACTCAATATAGAGATGTGATTGCTTGTTTTTTGGTAAGTAAGAAGAACCATAATCCAGCAAACTGCAATTATCATCCCATTTCATATAGGAAATTTCCGGATAGTTCGTCATCAAATTATCGACCACTCCAAAAACAAAATCCTGTACTTTCGGATTAGTCAAATCCAGAACTACCTGCGTTTTGCCACGCCCGGTAGATAAAGGACGGTTATCAAATTTCAGAATCCAGTCCGGGTGCTTTTCGAACAGTTCGCTCTTAGTATTCGACATTTCCGGTTCAATCCAGATACCGAATTTTATATGATGCTTCCTGGCAGACGCAAGCAATCCTTCAATACCTTCAGGCAGTTTTTCTTTGCAGACTTCCCAATCACCCAAACTACTGTTTCCACCATTACGGGGATATTTATTTCCAAACCAGCCATCGTCCATGACAAACAACTCTCCACCCATGGCAGAGAAAGCTTCCATCATCTCATCCATCCCTTTTTGGTTCACCTTGAAATAAACACCTTCCCAGCTATTCAACAAGATGTCATGCAGCCTTTCACCCTGATTCATTTTATATTGGCGTGCCCAATGATGAAAAGCACGACTCACCCCACCTTTGCCATTGGTACTATATGTCATGGCAAATTCAGGAGTGACGAATGTTTCTTTCGGTTCCAATATGTATTGTGAACTTTCCTCATTCATACCGACTATTATATTCAGTGCTGTGTTGCGAACATCCAGCTTCAACTTATAATTACCACTCCAAGCCAGAACGCCCCCAAACACTTTTCCTGATTCTTCCTGCGGTCTGCCATCCAATGATAACATAAAAGACGGATTATCAGTTTCCGTATTCGCAAGTCCATCTTTGTTGGCAATCACTTTTTGCCCGTTCGTCAGTTTCTCTTCATCCATCGTATGTTCCGCGCCCCACGAACCATGAAAATGAGTCAGCCAGTTGTCCCTGCGAGACATCGGCAAATAAGCGGAAGCAAACTGAAACAGTGTTACCGGTTTCTTACCTGCATTGCCAATCTCAACCCAAGTGGTAATTATATCCGTTCCTTTATAAGCCTTATAGCATTGTTTCACCCAAACAGGATATATCTTATCTTTCAAAAGCACTTCCAAAATCTCACCATCGTCAATCCCGTATTGCTTTACATTATCTACTCCCAAATCCAATGACATATTGCCGTCGGCATGGGTAATTGCGACCGCCTTTTCGCCTACGGTCTGAAGACCGAATGCTGGATAACTATCCGCTTCGAAAGCCAAACCGGCATCATAAATATTCTGGATCTGAACGGGAGTGATGCTCACTCCATAATATTGCATTTTTGACTTTTCACCCTCATTGGCCGTAATCAACAATGAGGTCCGAGGAGTGGAAATCAAGTAATCTTTTGACAACAATGGAGCTGATATCAACAGCCCCATTGCCATCATTAAACCCATCTTTTTATTCATGGCTTTATTGATTTAATTCATTGTATCGTAAACAATACCTATAGAAAACGTTGTAAACTAACGATCTCTTTACCCTTAAAATTCAACTTTTATTTCACAGACATCCTTACCTGTTTCCAAATGTTGTCTCTGTAACTCTACATCCGGTAACCATACATATTTCTTCTGTGCCGCATCATCTATCACCTCCACTAGGAAACTGAACCAATAAGAGTAAGGAAATAAGTCCTGCGGTTCCTTAGGCGGAATATTGGGGTCAGTCATATCGGGATGATACAGTTTGTACAGATTGGTCAGTTCTACTTTTCCTTTTTTATCCGTCTGATAAGTCCTGTACACCTTTGGGTATACATCACGCTTATTATATTTACCACCGGCACGTGTACCATAGAAATTCACAGTATAGTTGGATTTCGCCTTTCCATTCTTTTCTACCTTAATCACCAGTTTACGCGGAAATACCTGATCTGACAAGTCCTTATCGAGCGGCTTCATCTTCGCCGTATAATTGAACAATGCCGAGCAATAATCACTCCATACACGATAGCCCGTCCCCATATTGCATTTAGGTGGAGTCAGTTTCTCGTGGCTCACAGGATTGTCTTCTGCGGCAATCATATACTGATATAAATCCGTAGCACCACGCATATGACCATATTCATGTCCTAGATTGCTATACGTTCCCTGATTGGGATAAAGCGCATCCGTAAAGATATTATGAAGTTCGCGAATATAACACATCACTACAGATTGCCCACTCGCTCCACCTCCCCCACAGGAAAGCCCTTCATTCTTTGCACCCAACGCCAAGAACAACACAAAATCATATTTCGACAAATCCAATGGTCCATAAGCCTTATTCTTAAATTCATCATATTTGTTTTTGTCTCCCTGAATGTCGTAGACGTACAATTCTTCAGCAGGAACAAAGCGAAAATAATGACTGAATTTATTAGGACTTTCATTCCAAAAACGCGTAGTATTATGAAACATCTTTTTCAAGTTCTTCTTGAAATCCTCTTCTCCACCATAACGTTCCAGGTCTGTTTTATCAACCCATACCTGGGCACGATATTCTATTGTATCTTTCGCAATCGGAGATTGAGCATGAGCTGCCCCAATCAGACAGCTACATGCAATCTGTAGATATTTTAAAATATTCATGCTAAACTTATTATAACTGTATTTCAAACACATAAGGTTCTTGCTGCCCGCCATCCAGATATTCAGGAACAATATCCAAATCCGACAACCACACACATTTCGTCTGTCCACCATCCAACTCGACTTCTACTACAAAACAATACCAGCGTGAAAAAGGAAATTCATCAACCGGACTCTTAGGGGGAAGATTCGGAGTATTATTATAATCCGGAATAAACATCCGGTATATATCATTAATGGTAAATTCACCGTTTGCATCTGTTTTTTTCTTCATATATGGAGAATTGCCCGGTTCTGCATATATATCCCTAAAAGTGGCACGTGAGCCCCAAAAATTGACTGTGGCACGTTGTACCGGTTTACCATCTTTTGTTATCCTGACCAACATCTGCTTAGGATACGTACTTCGGGTCATATCAGCAGTAATTTGTTTATATTGGGCATTATGGTTAAATATCGCCGAACAATAATCACTCCATTCCTGATAACCCGTCCCCATATTACACTTAGGATAATCATAAGCAACATGACTGACCGGATTGTTTTCAGCCGGAATCATATACTGATATAAATCCTGCGCACCACGAACATGACCATATTCATGACCTAAATCACTGTATGTACCTTTTTCCGGCCATTTCTTTGCAAAAATATCATGCCCTTCCTCAAAATAGGCCTGTACAACTGACTGCTTACTTGCTCCGCCACCGCCACAAGAGAGTCCACCTTTTGTACAACGTAAAGCCAGAAAGAGAACAAAATCATACTTCTCTGTATTCAAAGTACCATAAGCCTTATCTTTATACACATTGTATTCCGCCTGGCTTTTTACACCACTTTTTATATCGTAAATAACCAAATTGTCATCTCCTTCACCCATAGCCCATTCAAAGCGATAATCAAACTTGTTCGTACTTTCATTCCAAAAAGTAGTCGTATTGCGGAACAACGCTTCCAGATTCTGTCGGAACAAACGTTCTCCGCCATATAATTCTTCCATATCGTTTTTCTCTACCCATACTTGTGCACGATAGGTAATCGTTTCTCCTGCCTGCGGTCTATCCGGTTTCTCTTCTGTAATAAGTCCCGGATTCGTTATATCAATTTCGAGATCACACGCAGCCAGTGTGAACAGGCTGCATGCGATTAATGTATATTTTTTAAAATTCTTCATCATAACTCATTTGTTTTTATCATTCAACTGTCGTTCTATCCGAAGCAAAGACTTCATCCAAAGAAACACTCTTTCCGACACCTTGGAAACTTTCATATAAATACAAACGAACATACCGTTTATGTACTACTCCATTGAGTTTACACCAATGAACAATGCCTTCATAATGGTCATTATATGTATTTGTGCTACCTTTCAATTCTGCATCTGTAAAACAGTTTCCAGTCTTCTTTTCAAATGCAGTTTCCCAACCAGCATTTAAGTCATCGCTAACTTCAATAGCTACAGTTTTAGGAGCTTGTTGTGTCCACTGTAATCTTGGCATAAATCCGAAGGAATCATATTGACGAGGATTCTCACCTAAATCAAAAGTCAAAATATAAGGCACAGCAGCATGATCATCATTATTATTTCTTCCCCAAAATTCAACATGCTTCTCATTTGCCTTATCGGGAGTCCAAAGATTGTCGAACAACTTATTAGCCGAACCGTCATTATATTGCGTATTGGTATTCTCACTATGTGCCACTATCTTCCATAACGACTTGCTCAGAACAATCCCATATCCAGCCATTCCTTGTTTCAGAGATACCTTAGTTTCTACGCTTGTCTTCGTATTCTTTACCCCAATTTCTGTCTTACGTTCCATATTGGTGCTTTCATTTTTTTGAACTTTTGCATAAATCTTGCCTTCTTCCTGACTCAATTCCAACCAAGAAGTATTTCCTTTCAACTCCAAGTCTGTCGGATTTATATTCTCACAAGTAGCTACAAGGAGTTTTTCATTCGCATCCGAAGATATAATGAGCTCACGTTCCTGTTGATAATACTCCTCATTCCAAATAATCTTCTCAACACCAAACTGGATTATCTTTACCGTCTTTTGAGAAGTTACATCTCCAGCAGTAGCTGTAAAATTAACCAATGCTTCGCGATATACATTCGCTGTATTTTCTTTGATTGTCAAAGCCAGCGTTTTAACTTCCGAACCCAAAACTGATTCTACCGGAGCTTCCGTAAGTATCACCCAACCAGTCTGTTCTACATCAGGATAGGTTACATCTATCACCGGAGAAGTAGTGCCCTGGTAAGTCAAGATGTTCAGTTCCCGTTCTCCCGCTGCTGTAAAGTCTTTAGGTAGAGTCACATCGAAAGAGCCATCAGCTTTCGTTGTAATAAATACATCCTTCGGAAAACTACTTTCATCAATAGTACCGACAAGCAAGAGTTCATCCACATTTCCTTGAATCACAGTAATTGTTTTTTTTACCGGAATTTCTCCTTTTGTGGAAATCACAACAGAAGCTTTACGGTCTTTCGCTGTTTTATTGTCAGCAATGACCAACGATAATGAAGCAGAGCCCTCACCACCTTCTGCCGAAGGAGTGATCCATTTTTCTTCTTCAGTCGTCATATAGTTGACTGCAACTTCCCATGCCTTATCAGTCTGAATTTCCAGTTTTACAGTTCCTTTATATTCAGTTGGCAAAGTCACTTTCCAGTGTCCGTCTCCAGCTTCCTCCAAAGTTTCATTGCATGATACGGTCAACGCATCAGGTGTCCAGTCCACCTCTTTCTCATCATTACAAGCCTGCAAACAGAGCAGACACGATAGTAGTAAAAATATGTTCCTCATAAATATATTGTTTTTACTATTTCTATATTCCATTATTTTTTAGAGACAAATATTTCATCGAAGCAGTGTGTACTATACCATGAATCCCACATAGAAAATCGTATATACCGATGATGCATATTTTCACCCAAATCATGCCATTTTACAAACTGTTTATCAGCGTACCAATCATTCCAGTTACCACCATCGTGAGCATCCAATTCCGTTTTCGTGAATGCGTCCCTTTTAGCACTGCCAACAAGAATCCAATTTGTAATATCTTCACTACGTGTCAACACCTCGTCACTAACTTCGATCTTCAGGTATTTAGGTGAATTTCCTACCCATTGGAGTCTCGGTATCAATCCGATCGAATTATATTCATGAGGATTCTCACCTAAATCAAATACGATCTGTACCGGATTCTCTTCCGACCCTTTATCACTTATCTCGATGTATGACAAAGTACTTCCGGAACCTACCTCCGCCTTACTTGTCGGCCAGAAATTATCAAATAGTCTGCCTAATACAGATTCTTTTCCGGAGACATGTTCACTATAGCCTACCACACTCCACAAAGATTTATTCAGAGTAATGCCGTATCCCTTCATTCCTTGTCTCACAACAATCTCTTTTTCAAGCCAGGTTTCATTGTCTACGAGTGTAATCGTTGCAACACGTTCCTTCCATGTCGAAGTATTTGCACTGCTCACAGTAATCTGAAGTTTACCGCTTGCCTCATTCACCTGCAGCCAAGTGGGTTCATCACCATATTTATCTGCTACGGAATAAGATAAATCGCTGATCTGACTTACATCAGCAATTACTTCGCGGGATGGTGTATTATCCGAAGAAAGAATAATATCACTTCCTTGCACATAAGTTCCTTCCAATTCAACCTTTGAATCCAGTGAACCTTTGACAACCGTCAATTTTATCCAATTCTCTTCCGCGTCAGAACCAACTTTATCATTCGTTGTTCCCACACGTACCGGAAGTATCCATTTTCCGTCCTGCATTTCCGACGGTTTCAGGGTCAGATAATTCTCTGCATATTTCTCGCCAACCGGAATCTTCACGCTCTGTGCATATTCAAAACCAGCAGTCAGCAAATGAGATTTCTCTTCTTCTGTCAACAGATTATCCGCTTCTTTATCATAACCATAGGTAACAACCAGCTCTTCCGTCGTATTGATATCCAATTTAGCTGTAATATCTATCTGACGCTCTGTTGTCGCTTTAGATAAATCCATAAAGACTTCTCCTCTTTGTTCTCCTGCGGCACCGTCAATCACCAGTACCGGCTTTCTGATATCCAAAAGCAGAATAAAGTGAGATTTATCTACATAAACATCCTCTTCTGGCGTACGGCTATTGACAGACAAAGGAATATAATAAATACCATAACCTTTATCCTGAAGAAGCTGTTCTATCTTCAGACTCAATGGCACAGCTGCCTCATCCGCTCCGGCTTCGATAACGAAATCACGTTCGAGCGAGTAATACTTTTCATCCAACATCTCGTAATCAGTGCCGTTCTCTGTATTATACTGAACCAGATAATTATAATCCAGCTCTACCCTTCCGGCAAATCTATTCTGATAGTAACCCGCCTTATGAATCCAAACGTTGTATACATAATCATTGGCATTCATCACGTAAAGGGTTTCTTTCTGTAAATCACTCTTAGGGAAATATGCAGTATCTCCCATCATGTAATCAGTTCTAGTATCGGTACAAGAAGTCCCCAATAAAAGAGCCGCAAATAAAAAACTTATATATTTCTTCATTGTTACCATCTTTTTTACCATTTATAGTTTTGTACTAAATCTTGGTTTTTATTAATCGCACTTTGCGGGATAGGGAACAGATAGAAACTCGGTGTAAACACACGTTTCTCTACCACTGTACGCTGGAAGAAATCCTCCGGATATTCTTCTTTGCCGGGAGTACCCTTAGCCTGGATATTCATACCGTGAATATTTCCTTTTTCTGTAGCTTCCGCAGTCAGCCAGCGACGACAGTCATAGAAGTTGATGCCCTCGAAAGCCAGTTCTACGAGACGTTCGCGATGAATCAAGTCTCTCAACTTATCCTGATCGTTCATAGCTTCAGGATATGCATCTTCGATATCATTCAATCCGGCACGGTTACGAATCGCATTCCAGAAAGTAAACAAGTTCGGATCTTTCAAATCACCTACCTCGATAGTAGCCTCCACATAGTTCAGCAGGATTTCAGCGTAACGCATATAAGGTAATTCACGTTTTACGTTCTTCGTTGGGCTGGCTTCATATTCCGGCATAGCCAGTTTTGCCAGGTTATATCCTGTTGTAAAGTGGTTATGAGAAGCATCCGGACCATTATTTCCATTCTTATACATCTCCAGGTAAATTCTCTCACCTGCTTTCTTTGGAATAAACCAGGACATACCGCCATACACTATCGACACATAGAAACGAGGTTCACGACCCACAAACATATTATAAGTCTTTCTCTCCTTACCTTCACATGGATTTGTAAATTGAGAATATCCAGCTTCTTTGTATCCAGCCTCCGGATCTATAACCGGCGTGGTGCGATCTTCATTCGTGTATCCGGTAATTGGGAAACGACCGGTTTCAGCCATCGCATATGCATCGACAATCTCTTGGGTAGGATTATAGCCTCCTCCCCAGCCACCATTACTGTTAGGAGCAAGACGCTTATCAATACCGCCACCATCTTCGAGGTAAGAGAAAATCATTTCTTTATTCTGTGAAGTGGTAAATACAGATTTATAAGAGGTATAAGGGTCTATTTTACCCATATTAGCTCCACTTTCATAATTCACTTTGACCAATTCATAATTACCATCCTTTATAAGGCTCAGAGCAGCCTGGCGAGCCAATTCCCATTTATTCTTGTCATACGTTGTCGGGAATAACGGAGTTCCGTCCGCATTGCGGATATTATTATATTTCGGATTACCATTGAATTGTGGACTGGCTGATTGCAACAGAATGCGTGCCAGATAAGCCTTAGCAATTCCCCGGTTCATTCGAGCATAAGTCTCACCCTCTGACTTTAAAGGTAAAGGAGAATTTTCTATCAAATCCGTAAACTCTTCTGTAATCCATTGCACACATTCATCCCAAGTATTACGTTCACGAAACATATCCGTACCGGAGAAATCCGGTTGTTCGTCCTTCAATAAAATGACCGGACCGTACATACGCATCAATTGTGCATAATAATAAGCACGCACACAGCGCACTTCAGCTTTCCACTGCTCACGAGTATCATAAGTCAGGCGAGGATCCGGACACTTATCTACATTCTGCAGGAAATAAGTTGCTTCACGAATGGCTTTGTAGAAAGTATACCATCTATCATACTGTGCAGACGAAGCACTCCACACTCCCATATCAAAAGTATGCGTATTTGTATAAGCCACATCCACATCACTAGTACTATATGTATCCGGCATATCAAAAGGATAAGTGCCACGAATATAAGAATATACTCCAAACATTGCGTTCTGTGTAGACGAGTAAGTCTCATAAATCTGTTCCGGAGAGCGCAAATCCTCGGGAGACGTATCCAAAAACGAATCACAAGATGACATAGTCAAGACTGCGGTAGCCAAAAGCATAATACGTTTCATATATTTGGATTTCATAATAAACATGTCTTTTAGTATTAGAAATTAATATTTAAACCTACATTAAATACACGTGTCGGCGGATACTTTCTTCCGTCACCGGAACCCAGATCCGGGTCGAACAGATGCACATCCGGTGCCCAAGTCAACAAGTTTACTCCTGATACATACAGGCGTAAATTCTGTATAGCCATCTTTTCCATCCATCTCTTCGGGAAGGTATAGCCTATCTCCGCATTCTTCAGACGAAGGAAAGCGGCATTACGTACCCAGAATGATGATTTCTTCGTATTGTTATTATCCAAAGCGTCACTCGGACGGATCGTGCGCGGATAACGCGCATTCGGGTCAGGATTGTCCACCGTCCAGCGGTTTTCCATCACTCCTCTCAAGAATCCGTCATTATTCTTATAACCGGAAGAGAAGGGTACAATAGTAGAACCTTCTTCAAACAGTGACACACGGGCTGTACCCTGAAAGAAGATAGAAACATCAAAGCCCTTCCATTCGATAGCACCACCAAAGCCATAAGTAATCTCCGGAATATCACAGAATCCGATAGGCATTTTGTCATAATCATCAATAACACCATCACCATTCAGATCGCGATATTTAATATCACCCGGACGCAAACGACTATGATTACCTTCACTGAACTGTATCGGACTGCGATCGATTTCTTCCTGTGATTCGAACAATCCAACGGCCTCCCATCCGAATTTCTGATAAATTTTCTGTCCTACGGAATTCATCCAAGGATACTTGTTCAACGCATCTCCATTGCGAAGAATTTCATTATTTGCATAAGTAAACGTACCACGTCCGGTTATATTCACCTGACCGATTCTATCACGATACTCTAACGAACCATCAAATCCCCAGCTTTTCATCTTACCTACATTCACCATCGGTACGGTAGTCATACCGACATAAGCCGGGATATTATTATTGCGTACAAAGATATGATCGCGTACATCATGATACCAGTCACCCTGAATTTCCAGTTTATTGAACAAGCCTAGTTCAAAACCATAGTTCTGTTTGGTTGAGACTTCCCAACCTACATTTGGGTTGGCTACTTCATTAACACGCTCACCACTTGTCTTCGAATAATTGCCATATACATAATCATTAGTAGTAGATACAGTTCCTAAATAGATGAAACGAACATCTCCACCAATCTGGTCGTTACCTACTTGTCCGACAGATGCTTTCAATTTCAACTTTGAAACGACGTCTGTCAATGGCGAGAAGAACTTTTCATTGGATATATACCATCCGACAGCTACCGCCGGGAAAAAACCGACACGATGACCGGCTGCAAAGTTCTCGGAACCATTGTAACCGAAGTTTCCTTCAATAAAATAGCGACTATCGTAATCATAAGTCAGACGTCCGGCTATACCCTGATTTTTATAAGGCAATGACTTGATAGATGATATATTATCCTTATAATCCTTATTCCGGTAGGTTTCATTCTTAACACGTTGATTATACAGGAACAAAGCACCCACACGATGTTTTCCAAATAAGCGATTATACGTAATAGAAGCCTCCAGATAAGTAGCATTATTACCACCTGACTTATTACCAAACCATGGACCTCCTTTGGCACTTTCCGGTTCAGAGTTGAATACCAGATCGCCATTTGCGTCACGACGTACAGCATGCCAAATTTCATCCTGCTGTGTATATTTATTGCCATGCCATGCCTGCGTATCGAATGCAAACTTAACATTGGCTTTCAATCCTTCAGTAATAAAAGAAAAGTCCTGGTCCAGACTGACCATTGAGTTGAGTGTACTTTGCCAGTCTTCTACATACCCTGCTCTGGTTACCTGCCAATAAGGATTGGTAACCCCTTTCTCTCCACCCCAGTAACCGTTGGAGTATTGAATAGGAAAAGCATTAGGATTCAGAATGAAAGCACTTTTCCAAACACCATCCGAGTCGGCAGCATCTCTCCTTTTTGTGAGAAATCCTCCTAAAGTCAATGAAAGAACAGTAGTGGGATGTAGGTTTATATCCACATTCGAACGGAAATTATAGCGCTGATAATCAGGATTACCATTATAGGAGTTTCCCTTTCCGGTCATAAACAGGCCATCTTCATGATAATAGCCGGCAGAAATAAAGTAGCGTGCAATTTCACCACCACCACTCACATTGGCAGTGACACGTTGATTGAACGTATGTTTCTTGAAAACAGACTTCAGCCAGTTCACATTCGGATACAAGTCTCCGTCTGTATGATTTCTATATTTTTCAATATCACTTTGGCTGTAAGTTCCCGGCACAGCCTCATTATACATATTGGCAAAATCCACAGCATCCGCCATTTCAGGAATTTTGGTAGGAGCTACCATACCCGCTTCCATTTTGATGGAGATTTTCGGCTTACCTTCAGAACCACGTTTTGTTTTAATCAATACAACACCATTTGCACCGCGTACACCGTAAAGAGCAGTAGCAGTAGCATCTTTCAATAAAGAAAAACTTTCAATTTCTTCCGGATCAAGCAGGTCGAGCGAGCGCTCTACACCGTCAACAAGAATCAGAGGTGTCTTATTCGCACCAAAAGTAGAAATACCACGAATCCAAAATTCTGCCGAGCTACCCGGAGAACCATCACGCTGAATAGAAACAACGCCTCCTAACTGACCAGCCAGATTGGTAGATATAGAAGCACTGGGAACTTTCAGATTACTAACACTCAATGTACTGATAGAACCAATCACACTTTCTTTACGTTGCGTACCGTAACCTACTACCTGCACTTCTTCAAGCACTGTATCATCGGTACTCATTTCAATAAGCAAATTATTTGCCGAAGGGGATATCTCCTTTTCTATATTAGCATATCCCAAATAGCTGATTACCAATGTTACGGTCTTACCCCCCGGAACGTTGATATTGAAATTACCATCCATATCCGTAGTACCTCCGATACTAGTATCTTTCAACCACACACTAGCACCGATAAGAGTCTCCTTCGTATTCTTATCTATAATCTTACCTGTTAATTTTCTAGTAGCAGCCTTCTTCCCTTCCTGAAATACTTCAGTCACTGCACCTGACGCATACGTCGAAGCAAAAGGTGCCGCAAAAAAATAAATGATGATAAGAGCACTAACCAATCGTCGTAATGAGAAATCTAACTTACGTGCAATTTCATTCATAATACATGATTTAATGTTATTAATTTAAGTTTGAGATGTTTTAGATTGTTGCAACCAAATTCTAAAGTAACGTTCACAAAGATAAACGAGAAAATAAATTTTCCAGGCGAATCCCGTACAAAAGAACAAGAATATCGTAAAGCTATACTTTTTTTTCGCACGCATACAGCCTCCTCACCAATTATTATCCAAGCCTTGAACTATTTTATCCAAACTCCATATTTAAGTGCTTCTATTATCAATAAGTGCCTTACCCCAATTAGCATCCCAATGGAATTAAACTAATTGAAGTAAGGCATCTTACACTAAGCGACTGCTTACTGCAGGATTTATAAACCCCAGATATCTTCTATCGACGAACCCGCTATTTATCTTTCATTTTAGCAAAGAGAACCACATTATTTCCCCCTTCATCCAATGATTTCACTAATGTTTGGATACGTTTCCGCACATCGTTCGGAAGATCTTTCCGGGCCAATTCTTTTTCCAATGTTTCTTTTAATTGGGCAGGTTCCATATTGTTAATATAATAGCCATTGGCAAACGAGGGCCATATCTGCATCTTCTTCGTTCCCAGGAAATCATTATATAAGCGGAAATAGTTGCCGTGCAGGGTTTGTTTGTCAACGATATATTTGGCAGGTCTACTTCCACTCCAGGTATTTGCTGACACTTGTACCGGAACAGAAACATCGCTAACGAAGTGACGTGGATATTCAGTATAGCCATGCCATGGGATTTCTTCCTTGTTCGGATAACTCACTGTGAACCGGGCTTCAAGCCTGTTTTGTTGTGAATTATAATGATCAAACTATCTACCCGCGGAGAAGGCACGATAGTCATCAGCATAACGCTGTAATCGGAAGTATTCTTATCCATAAAAACTTCATTACTGAAATCACGGAACCATCAGATGTAGGGCAGGAATAAAATTTTTGCGTTTACCTTCAAAGTCCTGTGTCCATACTACAGCCGGAGTACCTTGGAAAGGTAGCGTCGTCACCGTTACTTCCGACTTCTTTGTGTCGACTTTGAATTGTCCTTTAGGGACACGCAAACACAAAGGGATGGAAGGTTGAGGGTTTCCTTTCAAGTCGAATACCAATAGCTTATTACTCTGCCAGGGTAAGATATAGATACGGTCATGCGCTTCATCCAATTGCTCGGCATAGGTATTGGCATACTCGTTCGGACCTTCTCCATAAGCTCCAATAGTAGTAACAAATTTGCCGTCACGAGTAAACAGTTTATATGGAGTCTGCTTTTTATTACTCACCAAGATATAATTATCACTCACTGTGGTACGGACCCATCCCCCTATCAACGCCTCATCCCGATTGTCCAGTTTCACAATTTGAAGCTCTTCGGTCAAATAACTGAGTGGAATATCCACGGTGTCTTTCAATGCTTTCAAGTCACAGGAAATCAGTGTTCCGGTAGGTGTTGAGATTCGCTTACCTACAACTGGCGACAAAGCCAAAGGATCTTTTGTTACCTCACTGTTGAAGATAAAAGCAACCAGCGCGAACAGCCCCAAAGTACACAAACTCAAAATCATAATTTTCTTTTTCATACGAACATGTATTTAGTTAGTTTCAAATGAATATTGGGACAAAAGTAGATGGAAAGCAATAAGGCAACAAAAAAAGCAGCGGACAAAAAAGATGACGCCAGACGAATACATATCATTGATTATCAATGAAATAAGCATCTATCGCATTCTTTAAGAGGCGGACAAATACATTGAATCCCCAAAAATCAACAGCTAAAACGCCTTAAGAAAACTGTCTAAACTTACATTTTCATCCGTAATACCCAGCCTGTCTGTTTTAATACGGTATTTCCGTTTGGTAATAGCTGCTTTACTGACACAATAAATATCTGAAAGGTCTTGTATGTTAACATTAATCTTGACGAGACAACAGAAACCAATATCCTTATTGTTCAATAACGGATAAATTTGTTCCAGTCTTGTCGCAAAATGGTCGAAAGCTTCGTTGACAACAGAAATCACCTCTACCCACTCCGCATCCGTCACTACAATTTTACGACTGGAAGCCACTTCATCCTGACTTTCATCATTATGGAGCGAAGGTAACTTCCGAAAAAAGGCTATCCGCCTGAAAAGGGTCTCACGCAATTCTGCTTCTTTATTTTGCAAACGGATTTCTTGCTCCCGTAGTCCGCTGAGCTCCGCCTCTTTGTGTAGCAAAAGATTTTCCCGTTGCAGCCGTTTCTTCTTCTCCTTCTGATAAAAGAAAAACACTATAAAACCGACACTAAGCAAAGCTGTTACAATGCCCAGCATCCATAGTTCTTTTCCGCGTTGTTTCAAATGCAACTGAAAAAGTTCGTTTTTTAATTTAAGCTCATTATATTCTCTTCTTTGTATTTCCGTCTTGGTACTAGTCAGTATATCGTCCTTAATCTTATTCTCCTTTTGTTTGATATAGAAAGCCTGTTCCGGATATTCTTTTTCATTGATTAAGTCAAATAAGAGGGCATTGGCTTCCACGGCAATAAAATCCGAAGAAGAGGTCGCGGCCTGTTGATAGTAATACTTGGCAGAGTCCGTCTGATTCAATGCCTCATAAGATTTGCCACGAAGAAGAAAATAGTGAGGTATGACATGACGGCTATGCCGTTGAGCCGATAATTGACGGAGATACAATAGTGATGTTTGGAAGTCTTTTGCCTCCAAACTGGTAGTCAATAAGTTCTCCAGTACATGATAATTTAAATATTGGTAATTGGGAGAATCTGCAAACTCTCCCATTAATTGTAGAGACTCTTGTGTATATCTGTCATAGCCCTGTACTTTTTTCAGAAGATTCAAGTAAAGTCTACTTGCTGAAAAATAGGCAAGAGTATCTTTGTTTTTACGAGTTAACCACCGACTACTGTCTGCCATATTCAATGCCTGCCCATAATTCTGATTTCTTGAATAGACTACTCTTTTAAGGCCATACAATTGTGTTCTTAATGTATCATTCAGCAGTTGTTGTCGTAGAAGATTATCCGAAATCAGCAATGTAGAATCAGGCTGGTTACTATATAAATAGGAAGCACTTTGGGCTATACGCGCTTGAAGACATTGAGATAACTGCCCATTTTGCATATAGCGATGGATGGCAGTCTGCAATAACGATTCTACTGGTTTCCCGGTTTTCCACAAAGTTGCTTTATAGGATAAAAAGTAATAATCTCCCTGCTCTTTAGAAGATAAATTCTCCGGTTTATCTATTTGCTGAAGATAAAAGAAAATACTATCGACAGAAACATTTTCCATCTGCATAGCCTTTTTCAAAACTGAAGACGGGGAAGAGTGGCAGGCGGTCAATGTGATAACCCATCCAACAAGTAGAAGTATAGTACGATAATTCATAGTTGCTTAATTTTGACTCACCAGGATTATGTAAGTTTACGCCCCTTTTATATATACTACCGAACGTCCGTATCCATACTTTTTCAATATCCCTTGCTCGATAAAAGAGTTGATATCCTGCAATGCCTGCGTTTTTGTCTTTCCGACAAGCTGTGCATAATCCCGCCGATTGATACACGGATGTTCTTCTAAAAACTTTGTCAAACGTTGCAGGCACTTCTTTTCAGACAACGGATTCTTTACACGAAACGGCGAATGATAAAGTTGTAACTTGAGTTCACTCTCAATATCCTTTTTAAACTGCCGGTTGACACGGAAATTAACATCTTTCAGAGATACGGACGGTGAACGCAATTCTTTTGATTCCATTACTTTCTTGTCAACACTCAATGAAAGAGTGAAATAACCAATATCTCCCAGCTCTACAGAAAACCCTTTTAAGAGTAAATGCCGCAGTTCTTTTGATATAGCTTCTATAATGCCCACCACTTGCGCATGAGGCATATGCTGAAACGCAGTCACCTGTTCCACAAACTCTTCAGCCGTATAACTGCCCTTCAAGACGACCCGTGCATGTAAAGGCTGTTCTTCCCCGCTTTTAGCAAGATCGGGAGTTTCATAAAGATCATAATTTACACTCATTATTTATTAGCTTTTCATTAGGAAGGATTGATAACCTCTCTCCCATAAATTAATTTTCTAAAACACATTCCAGTTTCCGATTGACTTAAGTCAATCGATAGTTTAACTTAAGTCATTCTTTCGTTCAACTTAAGTAAAACGAAAAACAGAGTACTAATGAAACAAATGTACGTAGAATAAACGTATACTAATCTATATAAAGTGAGATTTTATTTTCTGAATCTCATTTGTCCTTAGTTATTTGCCAATGCTCTTTTCATCTTTAACTCTCATCCAACAACGGACCTTTGACTGTTCTCCAACCTTATATTTACTAAACAAAGGATTTTCACTGCTTTTCATTTATTGTTTAAATACTTTATAGCAGCTTCCAAAACTTCATCACGTCCTTTACATATGCCTTGAATTGTGTTTTTAACTTCAATATCAGGAAGAATGCCGATTTGCTGGGTTTCCGACTTATCAGGATAGTAAACTCCAAGTCCTGTAAATGTTGCTCTGAAGTTACCAGGCAAAATGATTGATGAACAATTGCCATCAGCCCCGGCAGTTGTACTTCCCATAACAACAGTATTGGGAGTACATCTATATTTCATAGTCATAAATTCTGCATGGCTTTGTGTTACCTCATTTACTAGGATAACTTTTTTACCTTGATAATAATCTTCATTCTCTTTTCCAGCTTTTATTATAGGACCGAAGGTAAACAATCCTGGCTGCAAAAGACTTCCGTGAGTAAATATCGAGAAGTTTGTAGAAGATGGATACAGAGTATTATACTCCCAATATCCTTCAATTTTCTTCATTACAGGATATGCTCTCAAATCAATAATCATCTTTTTTGCTTTTATCTCTTGGGGAACTTTTCCACCAATGTTACTCCCCAAATATAAATACAAAATATCAGAAGGGAGAACTGTAACAAGTGGATGAGGCTTTTCGAAGATAGTAGATTCACGCATTCTATTCGGTAAACATTTGATTCTTGATTTTTCTACAACACCATTCCTTTCATAGTCTACATACAATAGTGTATCATTGGACCATAAAAGTTCATCAACAGCTATCCTTCTCAACAAAGAAGCTTTGTTAGAAGCTGATATGTATGGCGTGATACGTTTTATGATGGAATCTACCGCTTCACTGTTGATACGTAGAATCACATCTCCCGGCTGCAAAATTTGCTTCTCCTCCTTGAACTCGGATTTTAATTCATAATATTCTGTTACTACAGCTTTGCCTTCAATGAAACGTATCACAACGGGTACTAAATATTTTTTTGTTGGTCCGCCATAAATACCGGCATGAGTATCATGGATTTCTGCAATAAATCTCTTTAAAGCACTCTCGTAATCCATTCTGCTGGTAATTTCCAGAAATAAAGGTATATGATTCAATAATATCTCATTCCAATTGTCCTTAAGAAGATATTTGTAAGGAAAATAATATTGAATTGCATTCCATAACCGGAATAAAGATAAGAGCTGATAGTCAATATTCGGAAAAGTACATTTAGAATATCTTTCTTCGTGCTCAAATACTGCATTTCCCATATTTATCACCCCTAAATTCACATAATAACTTGCCGTATCCCTTTCTGCATCCCTAATTTCTTTTAACCTATCTGACAGTATCGTTCCCAAGTTACTTTTATCTTCTATCCAATCCAAATCAGGAAGTAATTTTATCGAATCCGACGCACACAGACTATAGATCCCATTCTTCTTTTTAAAATCAAATTGATCTATCCATTTTACTAAAACCTCATTCCGCTTTTCTTTTGAGGGAAGAGATACTAAAGAAGGCATTATACAAAGCAGTTCACGATCCCAATCATATTCTCCGGCACGTACCGATGGGTGATAGTATTTCATAAATCCCCAAACCTTACACAACAAAGCCAGATTCTCTACATCTGCATGGGTATATTCCCCTCCAGGCATTTCGGGCGACATATTATTATCCTTATGTAAAGAAATACAAGAACAACACCACCATACAAATGACACGATCAACAAGAATCTGGACATAGTACTAAATTTTAATTAGTTAAGCATTAACGATAGCTGCAAATGTAACCGAAGTTTTATTAGAACACAAACAATATTGTACAGAAAAACAACAATGTTATTAAGCTATACTCATTTAAGGATAGCCACAGACTAATCCGTATGCATTTTCACCAATAATTATCCAAGATTTGAACGATTTTTTTGTTCACTTTCAAAAGTTTTATTCCACACCTAAAAAGACAGCCTATCATTTGCTTTTGCTACTAATTCTTCCTAATATTGTCCTATACTAATGAAAACTAATACACATAAAATGAATCCCCCATGAAAAAAATCGTTCTTTTGATAACCATACAAATCCTGTGCATGCATTCATTCGTCGTGAATGCGCAGCGTATATTTTCCACCTCCTATACAATGGATGATGGACTGGCAGCCAACAGAGTATACAGCATTTTGCAAGATTCATGCGGATTCATGTGGTTCGGTACCGATGATGGATTAAGCAGATTCGACGGTATTGCATTCAAGAACTACTATCTATCAGAATATATCAACGCAACAACCAGCAACAGCGTCAAGAAAATATTTATCGACCGCAGGGGCAGAATGTGGATAGGATTGGATACCGGAATTGTCATTTACGACTCGAAAACAGACACTTTCCAACCTTTCCATGCCAAAACTGAAACTGGAGAAATGATACAAATCTACGTCACCGATATGATAGAAGACAGTGACGGAGAAGTATGGATTGCAACGAGTGGAGAAGGGCTTTACCGTTTTTCTCCATCTGATAAAGTCAGGCTTAGAGTATACCGGAATATTCCCGGAAAGATTAATAGCATCTCCCAAAACATTATCATGACATTGCAGCAAGACAGTAAACAAAACATTTGGATAGGAACCTATTCGGAAGGATTATGCTGCTTTGATAAACAGAAAAACACGTTCGTCACTTACAAAAAGAGCAATCACCCTAATAGTTTATCAGATAATTCCATTCAGAAAGTGTTTGAAGACTCACACGGCAATTTATGGATAGGAACTTTTCAGAACGGGCTCGACCTGTTCAATCCAGTGACTAAAACTTTCACCAACTACCGGGACAGAAGTCCAAACAACCTATTATATCATATCCACGACATTAAAGAATACAGACCTGGCGAGTTGTTCATTTCATCCGACAACGGTATGGGAATTTTTAAAGCAGACAAAGGAGAAATTATACAATCCGACAATCCGAATCTGAAAATAAGAACCGGAGCCAATAAGTTTATATATACCATCTATATGGATAAGGAAGAAAGCCTCTGGCTGGGCTCCTATTTCGATGGAATCAAATTCTATTCGGCATTTCAGAATAATTTCAAATATTATAGCTGTTCATCATCGTCCACGCCACAATCAGGAAAAGTAATCAATGTTATCAAAGAAGACAAAGATGATAAATACTGGATAGGTACGGATGACAATGGCATTTTCCGATTTGATGCCAAAACTCAAGAAATTACCCCTTTCCGGGATGCAGCTAGTATAGGCACAACTTACTATTGTATACACGATCTGCTGGTAGACGGAGATAAACTATATGCCGCCACTTATGGAAGAGGTTTGGAGGTGATTAATTTAAAAACAGGAAAAGTGGAAAGTTTTCTCGATAATCCGGAAGATTCAACATCTATCCCCTCCTCACGGGTATTCACTCTATATAAAGCCAGTAATGGATGTATTTACGTGGGCACTTCTGCAGGATTCTGTTACTATAACCCCGAAAAAAACAATTTCATCAGAATTGGTTCTTTTACAGGCAAAATATCGGATATCATTGAAGATTATTTCGGAAGAATATGGATAGGAACAAGCATCAGTGGATTATATTCATACAATGTCAGAACCCAAAAGATAACATCTTATCAACGTTCAGACCATCCGAATTCACTAACAAAGAATGTAATCACCACGCTAGCTATCGACAACAAGAAACGACTATGGGTGGGAACTTATGGGCAAGGACTTTGTAGATATAATGATGAAACAGATGATTTTACCAGATACGACTACCTAAAGTTGCCGAATAAAATCATCACTTCCATTATCCCTAAAGGAGACTTATTATGGATTAGTACCAATAAGGGACTTGCTGTATACAATCCGGATACAGAATATCTAAAAACCTATTCGAAATCAAACGGACTATACAATGAACAATTCACACCATGTTCAGGCTTTGAATCTTCTGACGGTAGACTATTTTTGGGTTCGACAGACGGTTTCTGTTATTTCTTCCCGCAAGACTTAAGAGAAAATACATACAATCCACCTGTCGTCCTCACTAATATGACCATTTTCGGAAAAGACATACAGGCCGATACATCCCATTCACCCATTCGCCAATCCATAGGATATACAGATGAGATTGTGTTGAAATATAACCAGTCCATGATCGGATTCGATTTTGCCGCACTAAGCTACATTGCTCCCAAAGAGAATGATTATCAATATATGCTGGAAGGTCTGGATAGCGAATGGCAGTTCACTAAAGGAAGTAACAACCATCTTTCCTATGCAAACTTACCTGTCGGTGAATATGTATTAAGGATCAAGGGAACGAACAGCGATAAACTATGGAGCAGTAATGAAGTACAGCTAAAAATCAAGGTGCTGCCTCCATTCTTCCGGTCGCAACTGGCTTATCTGATCTATGCCCTCGTCCTGTTAATTGCGATTATGTTAACCGTATGGTATTACGTAAAACGTACGGAGAAACATCAGAAAGAACGCATCAAGAGGCTGAACGATGAAAAAGAAAAAGAGCTCTATAACTCCAAAATAGATTTCTTCACTAACATTGCCCATGAGATTCGAACTCCTTTGAGCCTTATTATCGGCCCATTGGAATACCTGATGAAAACTTCAAGTATCAACAATGTGTATGGGGAATACCTAAGTATTATTGAACAGAATTACAAACGCTTGTATGCGCTTGTCACCCAATTGCTGGATTTCCGCAAAGTAGATACGGGATCTTATAAACTATCGTACGACTGTTACCGGATTAAAGAAATAATATGCAAAGTAAGCTGCATTTTTGAATTATCTGCCAGACAAAAGAAAGTGACGATTGACACTTCCTCTATCCCGGAAGAACTGAGCATCGTCATAGATGAAGAAGCTTTTACCAAGATTATCAGCAATCTACTAAGCAATGCCTTGAAATATGCCAAAAGCACGATTCGTATTACGACTATAGAAAAGGATTCCGAGATAGTAGTCACCGTGACCGATGACGGTATAGGCATCACCGATCAAGAAAAGACTAAAATATTCGACGCATTCTATCAGGTTAAGAACAACAGTGAAATAAATAAACTGGGCATTGGTATCGGGCTTCACATGACACGCTCACTCGTCCAATTGATGAACGGAAAGATCGAAGTCAGCGATAGGGAAGACGGTGAAAACGGTGTTTCTATTTCTGTATATTTCCCCAAACAAGCGGCCATCACTGCTTTGCCACAAGTGGCCAAACGAGTGGAAGATACGATTATTCCAGAAAACAGCATAGAAGAAAATGAACTGGAAAGCACTCTTCCCAGTGAACCGTTGAAAAAACAATATGCCATTATGGTTGTGGACGACAACCCGGAGATTCTGGATTTCCTTTCCAAAATTCTGTCCGAGGAATATTTTGTCATATCGGCTTCGAGTGGAGAGGAAGCGTTGCAAATCCTTGAAAAGAATAACATTGACCTCATCATCAGTGATGTGATGATGGAGGAAATGGACGGGTTCGAACTCTGTGGGAAAATTAAAAGTAACATCAATATCTCCCATGTTCCTGTCATTCTGCTGACAGCCAAAACGGATACGGAAAGTAAAATCAAAGGACTGGAAGCCGGTGCGGATGCATATATAGAGAAACCATTCTCACCTTTCCACCTGAAAGCACAATTGCTGAACTTACTCAAGAAAAGGGAAAGTCAGCAGAAAACGTATGCCTCTACTCCGTTGTCCGATCTGCACTCCGCTGTCCACAATAAACTGGATGAAGAATTTATGAATAAATGTACCGAAATCATCCAGAATAATATTGAGGACTCCGAATTTTCGGTAAATACACTGGCACAGGAACTGGGAATGAGCCGTACCTCTGTATTTACCAAAATCAAAGGCATTATTGGCATGACTCCCAATGATTTCATCAAGGTCACTCGATTAAAGAAAGCCTGCAAAATGATGGTGGAGGGAGAATATCGGGTTACCGAAATAGGATTCCTCGTCGGGTTCAGTTCTTCTTCCTACTTTGCCAAATGTTTTCAGAAACAATTTGGAATGTTACCGACAGAGTTTCTCAAAAAAATAAAGGAAGACCCCTCATCCGCAACAAAATAAGCCGGCAAGCATCCTCCCTTTAAGCTAAATCTTAAGATTTACAGATGTAAAAGTTAACATCAACATTGGTAAATCTTAAGATTTTATTAAATTCTCCTTATAATATAAGGTAAGGAGAATCTTTTTTTTTACTTTTGTCCCCGAATATTGTGGTACAAGCCATTATAA